>VBPQ01000007.1 GCA_005877185.1 Nitrososphaerota archaeon | reverse complement strand
CATCTCTTCTGCAACGACGTCGACCAGCTTGCCCTTGGCTCCCGCTGACATTGCCATCGATCGAGCGTGCAGTTTCATGTGCCCCTTCTGAATCCCCTCAGATGCGAGCGCCCTAAGCGCCGCGAAGTTCTGGGCAAGCCCGACAGCCCCCATAACCTCAGCTAGCTCTATCGCGGTCTTGACACCGAGTATTCGTATCGCCGCTTTTGCTGCGGGATGGACCTTCGAGGCCCCTCCGACGAGACCAACGGCCATCGGCATCTCCAGCGCTCCGACCAGGTCGCCGTCCGCGTTCTCCTCCCAAGTCGTTAGCGGACTGTACCCTCCCAGCTTCGCAGCGAAGCTGTGTGCCCCCGCCTCAAGTGCTCGGATGTCCTGCCCGCAAGCAATCCCAACCGCGACCACTCCGTTCATTACCCCCTTGTTGTGGGTCGCGCATCTGTATGGGTCCGCCTTGGCGAAGGCGTACGCGTAGACAATTCCCTCGACCACCTCCTCCCCCCCAATCGCGTCCTTGTCGAAGACGGCGGAGGCTCTGACCAGTCTCCTGTCCGCCAAGTTCGAAATTATCCTGAGGAGCACCCTGCCCTTCGCGAGCTGCTCGATCATCGGGGCGACTGCCTCGGCCATGGTGTTGACGGCGTTCGCGCCCATCGCATCCCCGGTGTTGACGATCAGCTCCGCTATTACCATCGGCCCCTTGATGCTCGAGACCACCTTGACGTTAAGGTCCTTCGCGCCGCCGCCGAGGGAGACGAGCAGAGGATCCTGCTCGTTCGCCTTGGCTAAGATCGCCTCCTTCCGATTGAGGAGCTGCAACTTGGCTCCGTTCGGATCGGAGGGGGAGACGACCTGGATCTGCCCGATCATTATGGGGCCGGTGTTGGTCACCTTGAAACCGCCCTTGACCCTCGCCATCTTCGCAGCGTTGCTCGCGGCGGCAACGACCGAAGGCTCCTCGAGGGCCATCGGTATCAGGTAGTCCTTCCCGTTAATGAGAAAATTCACCGCTATTCCGAGTGGGATCGTCATCCCTCCTACTACGTTCTCTATCATCCTATCAGCAACTTCGGGGGGAAGGCCGCCAGTGTTGCCCAGTGTCTTCGCCTCCTCGTCGGTGATCCCCGTCAGCTTCTGAACGACCTTCATCCGCTCTGCAGGCGAGAGCTTGTAGAAACCGGGAATCTCTGAGGATTCTGTCATGCGTTACGAGCGGTATTGAGATGTTATATAATTCAACCTAAACTCCTCTTCATTCCGCTCGTCAAGAGTCGAAGGGTTCGTCGAAGCGCGTCTCCCGTCCGCGTGACAAAAATTGTAAATATCTTCTCCGTCTGGCTCGACTCGCCTTTCGAGAGCGTGCCCGTGATAACTGGCGACCGTTTGGGACAAGTCGATCGTCGAATATCATTCTTAAAGACAAAAGTAGGACGATTTTCGCACGAAGTTGGGGCCGGTCGTCTAGCATGGTTAGGACGTCGCTCTGACACGGCGAAGGGCGTCTTGTGACAAAGAGGCTCGCCATGGTCGGTGGTTCAAATCCGCCCCGGCCCACTACCAGACTCCATACCTCCACCGAAGGATGGCAGTGCGGTCCTCATAAGACAGAGAGACCTCACCCATCCAACGATCTCAATTACGATACTTTTTAGCCAAGATTCGCTGCTCCTCTTCTCATGAGCAAGGAAGAGTTTCAGCGCTGGTTCAAATCTGGCTCAACCCTTCCCCTGGCTGTCAAGGGGCACACCTTCTCCCTGGGGCGTGACGACATCGTCAAAGTCGACGGCGGAAAGTTCGTCTACGAAGAGGCTCTTCAGCTCGTCATCATGCTAAACTCCAGGAACCCCCTCTCTCAGCTCAACGCGAGTGTGCTGATCTGGGAGAGAAACGGCGTCCTCCGCCTGATCGTTCTCGCGCTAGCGGTGATAATCGTCGTCGCGGTAATCGCTCTTGTTCGTCGCTAGCAACTCAAGCTAGAGCATTATCGTGATGTAGTAAAGCTCGGTGATGCTCCCGCGGAGCTGGAAGACCCCCACGTCAAGCCCGCCGCTGCTGCTATCGGTCCAGAGATAGACCGCACTCCCAACGCTACCCGGAGCGTGCCCCGTGAGGAATTCGCTCACCTGAGCTAGCGTACCATTTACTCCGAGATTTCCAACCGAGAGGATTCCAGTCTTGATCCAAACTGTCGGGTTGACCGTCGTCGCGTTCACGAGCGTAAGCTTCATGGAGGAAACGAGCGATGAGATGCCCGCGAGCAGGACCTGGGTCCTGTTGCCCCCAACAGGGACTGCACCCCCGGCGAGGATTCGGTAGGCGGCCCCCGCATTAGCCCCCACGGCCACCGCGTCCGTGGTCGGGTTCACGGCTGTCATGAATGGAAGTTGCGTGACGACCCCGGCCGTACCTGGATTGGTGTAGACGGCGACGAAGTAGGTCAGGGCTCCACCAACGGAGTAGAGCAGGTACGAGCCGAACCTGTAGTTGGGCAGCAGCGTGAGTTGCGTTCTGACCTGACTGTTCGTGGTGAGGGCATTCTCTGCCGCCGAGGGCCCGATGATCGTCGACGAGTTCGAGGGGTTCTCGTAAAGGTAGATCTGACCTAGCCTGTCCCCTCCGTAAGCGATGTAGAGCCCAGCCAGGTTCTTGCTCGCCGCGCTCCTGAAGTGGACAAGCTGCGTCCCCACGAAGTAGATGTTGTTCCCCACGGCCCACGGGATGTACTGGACGCTGTTGCTCTCGGGCCGCTCGTAGAACTGGGTTGCCGACCTCCACACAAATGGGTCGTTGACGTGAAAGAAGAAGTCGTAGTCGAGTTGGCCGGCCACCTGGGGAGAACCGAGAAGTTGCTCGGGATACCTCAGCTGAGGAACCAGCCACGCTGGCGGGCTCTTCCAGCTGCTGTAGTAGTTGCTGTAAAACTGTGTCAGAAAATCACTGGAGTTCCCCCCGATGAGGCTGGAGACCCCGTAGAAGTTCATCGACCCATCGCCCAGGTTGACGAGTGCTACCCCGAAGAACCTCAGGTAGTCGCTCGCCGAAAAGCCCGATTGAATGGGATAGTCGATGTAGAGCTGGACGACGTAGAATACGCTCTTCCCGTCCGAGGCTAGGTACGCCGCGGGGTCTTCGACGAGTCCCGGAATCAGAACGCTCTGGACCCTGTCGAAGACGTTTCTGTTCCAGAGCATCTCAATGGGCTGGCCAGAGAAGGCGAAGCCCAACTGCCCTTCCGCGAACGTGAACCAAAGGGACTTCTGCCAACTGTCCAGGACGTAGTCGGAGGCGCCCGTGTAGGAGGCTTTCTGGATTTCATCGTAGCCCGAGACGTGAACGTAGACGTTCTGCTGGAAGCCGCTTCCCTCGCCGTAGTAAATGGGGGGCTCGGAGGGGATTCCGTAGGCCTTCGCGGGAGATATTTCAGAGCCGTTGTAGGTGTTTATCACCAGGATGCGGGCCGCGTGTGTGTAGATCAGGTGCTCGCTTACCCAGTCCGTCGAAGGAAACGCGGGAGTTGTGGGAGAAACCCAGTACTCCGTGTTCTTTAGGAAGACAATCTCTGAGCTGCCGAGTGTCATCCAGTTGTATGCGCCGATCTCCTTCGTGTTGGTGACAGCGGCCGCCTGCTGGTCCCACTGCCTTACCACGTTAAGAATCGTCGAAGAGTTGCTCGTCGGGAGGTTGAAGGCCGACGAGACCTGTATCCTGTCAAGTCCCGCCGCCCACCTCGTCACTGTAATCTCCTTCTGCGTGCCCGGAAACCACTGGTACGGCAGGTAGTTGTTGTTCCAGTTCAGATACAAGAAGGCCAGACTACCCGCCTGAACCACGAGCGCGATCGCTATCACGACGGCGATCGCCTTGTACAGCTTGAGGCGGGGAAGCTGGATATCTCTCCTCTTTCCCAGGTATGACCATCCCGGGATGGCCAGCGCCAGAACGGCCCAGGTTGAGCCGTAGACGTAAGGCGTCGCGGCGTCCATCAGCCAATAGGGCGACCCGAGTATTATCGCCATGACCACCGCCGCGAGGATCGAGACAAGATTCCTGAGCCAGACTTCGCTCGTCCTCGTGATGAGATTTTTGAGCAGCCTGAGCGCCATCCTGATCACGAACACGGTTAGGACCGCCAGAGCGACGTACGAGACGAGCCGGTACTGGATCTCTAGGGTCGGCATGAGCCCAACCAACTCGCTACCAGATGCCGGAAATGCCGGAAGCAGGAAGACCCTTCCAACCGGCGACCAGTCCCCCAGCCCCTGGCTCGCCATCGCGATCGGGTTCATGACCTGCCCCAGGAAGGGGAAGCTGCGATTCCCGACAAAGAAGCCGAAGACAGCCGCCCACTTCGCCAGCTGCCAGAGTCCCCAGAGCCACTTTCCCGTCTTCACCTCTCGTGGCGCCTCAGATTCTTCATACGAACTCATTCTCCTCGAGAGGACACTGATCAGCGAGCCGAGGTCACTCTTACCCACCTCGGGGTTGATGACGACAAGCGCGAGGAGGGCAGCGGCGAGAAAGGTCGAGCCGCCGTAGAAGTTGATCCCAAACCAATCCAGCTCGCCCTTCACGGCATAGACGTGCTCGGCTATCGACCACTCCAGGAAGGTCCAGGTCGCAAAAAGAACGAGGACGATCACCAGCACCCCAATCAAGGCCCATGCCATCTTCGGGCCGAAAGAAATGCGTCTACGCGTCGTTTCCTCCATTTCGAGGTTAACCAAGAAGACGGTTATTTGATGCTTTTCAGGCAGCGTCGGAGAGCGCATCTCTGGCCGGATGGAGGAACGAAAGACGACCCGCAGAGGCCCGACTCGGGCGGGTTTCACGCTGCAGCGTTATTCACTGATTCACTCTTTCACTCATTCATTCGTTCGTTCCCGAAAAGCTCGTCCGGTGCAAGCTTATCGGCCAGCCTGAGTGCCTTGATGAAGCTCTCAGGGACGAAAGCCGTCTTCGAGGGGTCCGACACCACGAGGTACCCTCTCTTGGCTGTCAAGAGAAAGACAACCGCCGAGATGGCCAGCGGAAGAAAGACCACTGATGTAGTGAGGAGCGACGAAGCCGGGAGTTCGATTCCGTCCGCGGACGCGACTCTAGACAGCCAGTTGACGAGCATCGAGGCCCAGTCCCACCCGACGATCTTCGTGACGAGAAACAGCACGGTCACCGCTCCGCCAACCAAAAGGGCCGACCATAGAGCCCTGACCTGAAATTTTATCTTCTTGATGTCGCGCAGCGGAATGCTTGCCGTTTCCTTCGCCTTCTTGAGGGGAACGACTGTCAGTCTCTCGGTCGTGACGACGACGCGGTAGTTGTCCTTCACCCAAGCTTCCAGAACCTTCTCGCTTGGTTCCACATTGAGCGGGCTTACGAGCTCCTGCTCTTCTGCGAACTCCTGAATGAGCAGTTTGGAGAATGTCTGAATCAGCCGCGTGAGAGAATACCGTGAAACGGACCTAGCTGCCGCCTTGCCTAGCCTGTTCCGATAATACGGTCGATTCAATAGTTCAAGGATCGCCTTAGCAGCTCCCTCCACATCTTCCGGCCCATTCAGGATCACACCCGTCTGGCCATTCCGAATTATCCAGGACTGTCCCCCCGTCCCAGACGTGATTACTGGAATACCTCCGTACATGAATTCGAGCTGCGCTATTCCCAATGCTTCGGCCCGGCTGAGGGAGATGTTCAGGTACGATTCCCTAATGAGCTGGGCTTTCTCTTCGTCGGAGACCTGACCGATGACAGTCACGTTCGGATACTTCTTGGCCTCCTCCTTCACCTTCTCTCCATACTCACCCTCGAGCCTTCCCGCGATCACGAAGTGGACGCCCCTGTTTTGAGAGAGTTTCCCGGCAACTCCGAGCAGTCCGAGGGCGTTCTTCCTCTCCTCCACGGTACCGAGGTATGTGACCAGTTTGGCATTTCTCGGAAGTTTGTATCGGTCCCGTATTCCGGACGCACCCACATACGTTTCGAGAGTGTCGTCGATACCCGCTGGGAAGAGGAACGTCTGCTCATCCTTCGCTCCGAGTTTCCGCATCCCCTCCTCCTCCATCGGTGTAGCCACGAGAAGCATGTCTGCATCCTTCACTATTCGCGCGAGGCTGAACTTGTTCCACGCCTCCCTGTACGACCTCTCCTCGAGGGGGTATCGCTCATCCGAGGGATCTTGAAAGTGACTCATGTGACAGAAGAGCATCGGTTCGTGAATTGAACCGCTCGCGATCAGCTCCCTCCTCCAGCCCATGAACTTTGCCACCTCCTCCGGTCCGTTCCAGAGCGTGGAGTGAGTGATCAGGACGTTGAGCTTCAGCTCCTCGACGATGTGCTTGAGGACGTCCATGAAGTTCCTGAAGAAGATTCTGCGGGGCGGCCAGGTGCCCTGGTAGCTATCCACCCTGATAACGGGTATTCTCAGTCTCTCGTCGTAGAGGTGGACGAACCCGCCACGAGCAGTCACTTCTTCGATGGAGAGAGCCGGCTCCCAGTCTTCGTAGATACTTGTTATCAGGAAGGCATCGTAACCCTGCCTCCTGAATTCCCTCACCATCCTCTCGGCCACGAGTTCCTGCCCTTTTGTGAGGCTGGTCTGGTACATGACCACCCCGATTCTCAGCAGGGTCAGTCCCCGACCCCTCTGATGAGGCTCAAGGTAGGCGCGAAGGTGAGACAGCTCTCTGCTAGGGACGACAGGATGGGATTCATCTTTTCGAACGCTGCGATACACTTGCATTTAGCTCTTCGAGCCATCGACTCTCACTCTCGAAAGATTTATTTTCCGGTTCGTCTGCTGGAAGATTCTCCTTCCGGGTTTTCTCTCCTCGCCACAAGGTTTCCGCGGTGGATGCAAACCACCGTGAACGGTTAATAGTCCGTTGAGGGGAAGCACGGTCGGTTGAACCTCGGCCTCCTCTTCTTCGCAGTACTCCTAATAATCGCGGGGGCCGCGACCGGGTCTCTCTTCATCGCGTTCTTCGGGGTCATCTTGTTGGTCGCGGCAGCTCTCCCGACTCGGAGAGGGACCAGGATTCCGCAAAGACAGCCTTCCCCCCCTCGCCCCACCCCCCAGGCAAGAGTGACTCCCCCACCGATGCAGATGGCGAAGGCGCCCGAGCCTCAAGTCCCCCCTCCGCAGCAGCGGTTGACAGAAATGAGCCAGACCTCCGCGACCGCGGCGGTCTTCCCCTCGACTCTCTTTCCAACGCTGACTCTTCTTTCTCCGCCCACAAAATACGAGACGACTCCAGAATCCAGGAAGGGGGAGACTCCGGACGAGTTCCTCACCCTTGTAGCCCTTCTGGGACTGTTGAGGCTCTTCTCAGAAAGACGCTAGGGCACGTAGATGTTTAGGTCTCTCGCGACCTTCTTCAGCCTCTCGACCCTGTGTGCGAGCGAAGGGTGAGTAGAAAAGATTTCCAGGAGCGAGTGGCCCTTGAAAGGGTTGACTATCCAGAGCGAGGCGGTCGCCGGCGAGGGGCTGTTATTCTGATTGCCTGAGAAGCTCTTCGTCTCCACCTTCGAGCTTATCTTTTCGAGAGCCGAAATCAGGCCTCCCGGATTGCGAGTCAGCTTCGCCCCGTACTCATCCGCGTTGTATTCGTCGTCCCTGTTTATCCCCACCTGCACGAATGTCGCGCCGAGTGGGATTAGGATCGCAGCCACCAGGAGAAGGATGAGGGAGCCGTTCCCCTGCCTGTTCCTGTTCCCACCGAATCCGCCAAACCACATCGAGTAGAATGCGATGTTTCCGATGTATGCTATCGCTCCCGCCATCGTTGCGGCGATGCTCGACATCAGGACGTCCCTGTGAATCACGTGCCCGATTTCGTGGGCTATAACAACCTTAAGCTCGTCGGGTGTCAGCGTCCTCAGGATTCCTGAGGTCGCGCAGACCACGGCCTTCTCAGGCCCTCTCCCCGTCGCGAAGGCGTTCGGCTGAGCCGACTCGACTATGCCTACCTTCGGCATGGGCATCCCCGCTTTCTGGGAGACCTCTCGCACCACCCGGAAGAGGGTCGGGTTATCGCTCTCCTGGATGATCTTCGCCCGGCTCATCCTGATGACAATCGAATCGCTGTAGTAGTAGGAGAAGAAGTTGAAGACGGCTGCGAGGACAAGAGCCAGCCCCGTAAAGAGGTATGGGTTGCCGAGGTAAAGGCCGACTATGTATCCCAGTACCAGCAGCAGTCCCGTCAACACCCCAAACAGGGCCGTGATTCGCAGGTAGGAGGATGCCGACAAGGTAAACCGACGAATCCGCAACGATGCTCCGGCTCGTAAAAACCTTTCGAAGGAGAGAGCGTTAAAGATTAAAGCCACCCCCACCCTCACCCGATGCATGGAGCCGGATGACTGGCTGAAGAGGTGGCAGAGGAAGATGCCCTTCGGTCCTTGGCCCCTCTCGGAGATGGACGAGATGATAAGAGAGATCGAGCGGTCTTTCGCAGATCATTTCAAGAACATAGAGAAGGATGTGCCGAAGAACCTCGTCAGGGAGAGGAAGCTTTCTGACGGGAGCACCAGAAAGGAGATTGGCCCGATCGTCTACGGTTACTCAGTCACTATAGGACCTGACGGGAAGCCGGTGGTGAGGGAGTTCGGCAACGTGAAGAGAGGCGGGACTCAACCGTGGAAGGAGATCCAGGACAGGAGGGAACCGCTTATCGACGTAGTCTCCTCGGATAGGGATGTGAAGCTTATCGCTGAGATCCCTGGCGTTCGGCGAGAGGACATCGACGTGACGGTAAACGAGCAGAGGGTGATCATCTCGGTCGACACTGAGAACAGAAAGTACTACAAGGAGCTGGACCTGCCGGGGCTGGTGAGGCCGGAGGAAGCGAAGTCGACTTACAACAACGGGATCCTCGAGATAACACTGCCCCTGAAATCCGCGAAGGGAGCGGGTGTAAGGGTGAAGGTCGAGTAGCGGGCTACTGGTAGGGGCCCTTGTCAGGACTCGCTCTGGCGATAGCGTTCAGGGTCATATCCGAGTAATCCTTCCGTTCCGCCAGCACCCTCGCCAAGTCGCTCGCCGTGACTATCCCCGCCAGAGAGCCGTCAGCCGCGGTGACGACGACCCGCCTGATCTTGTACTCGTTCATCAGCCTGGCAGCCTCCGCTATCTTCGCATCGGGCTGGATCGTGATTAGGGGGGTAGACATTATGTCCCTCACCAGAACCTTCGCGGGGTCCAATCCGTCGGCGATTACTCTCGAAACCAAATCTCTCTCCGTGACTATTCCGACGGCCGTACCCCCCTGAACTACGACGAGGGACCCGATCCCCTTCTTCCCCATTACGGCGGCGCTCTTCTTCGCACTCGCGTCGAGGTCTACGGTCTGAACATTCTTCTCCATGACGTCTTTCACAAGTTCTTCAAGAGACATTGGGAGAAGTCATCGGCGAGCCTTTAATATACCAAGCGAATTCCGGGAAACGAACAGATGGGCGAGTCGACCGTCAAGGTGCAGCGTCTCGTGAAGAGATACGGCGACCTCGTAGCCGTCAACGACATCTCCTTCGAAGTCCAGCCTGGCGAAATCTTCGCGTTCCTGGGCCCAAACGGAGCGGGCAAGACGACGACGGTCGAGATTCTGGAATGCCTCCGTCCGTTGACCTCAGGCGAGGTCACAGTCCTCGGAGAAAACGTAGCAGACGCCCGAGGGACCGAGCGAATCAAGAAAAGGATAGGCGTCCTGCCTCAAGATTTCAACGCGCTGCGCAGGCTGACAGCTCGTGAGAACCTCGAACTCTTCGCAGCCATGTATGACAATCCAGCGAGCGTGAAGGAGCTAATCGAGGTCTTCGGGTTGCAAGAGAAAGCCAAGGTCAGGTTTGATGCGCTTTCAGGGGGGCTGAAGCAGAGGGTCGGAGTTGCCGCGGCTCTCGTCAACAATCCGGACCTCGTCTTCCTCGACGAGCCGACCACAGGTCTCGACCCCGAGGTGAGGAGGGCTACCTGGGAAGTCATAAGGGGGCTGAGGGGGAAGGGGAAGACCGTCTTCCTCACGACTCATTACATGGAGGAGGCACAGGAACTCGCCGACAGGATTGCGATGATCGTGAAGGGGAAGATAGCGGCCATCGGGACTCCCGGTGAACTCATCAAGACATACGGTGGAGAAAGGACAATAGTCTTCACGAAGGGCGGAGATGCGGTCTTTGGAACTCTCAGAAGATATTTCGATAACGTCGCCGCTAACAACGGCGACGTCTTGCTCCCTTACACCCAGACTAGGGATGTCGAGGTCGCCCTGAACGCTCTCTCTGAAAGGGGACTCAAGGTCGAGATGGCTCTGCGCTCCCCGACGATAGAGGAGGTGTTTCTCAAGCTGGCGGGTTTCAGGATAACGGCGGAGGGAGAGGCGAAGTGAGCCGGATCACCGCGATCTTCAAGGCTATAACTCTCAACTGGCTCAGAAGCAGGAGCGGGCTCTTCTTCAGCTTCCTCTTCCCGGTGATGTTCCTCCTCGTCTTCGGAAGCATCTTCGGAAACACGAACTCGGGTGGCTATACGCTCTACGTCCAGAACAAAGACGCTTGTCTGGGTTCTCCGACCTGCCTCTCCCTGATTTTCATTGGCGCCCTCAACTCAACGAAGGTCGTCGTCGTGAACAGCCCGATCCTGGCGCCTTCTGTCAACGTCACCACCTTCATCCAGAGTCACTCCAGCTTCTTCGGTGGCAACCCGAGGGTCCTCGTAATCCCCAGCGGTTTCGGGGCCAACGTATCGAGGGGCCTCCCCGTGAATGTGACTTACATCTCTTCCCCCGCGGACCAGCTGGGTCCCGTCGTTGGCGGGGTCATCTCAGACGTGGCGAATGGAATCAACTTCCAGCTGGCTGGAGCGCGTCCCGTGGTCGGTCTCTCCCACGAATCCTCCTCGGCTAGAGCTCTGAAGAACGTGGACTTCTACGTGCCGGGCCTCACGGCGGCATTCATGATGACGAACGGGGTTATCGGGCTGACGAGCATAGCGAGCGAATTCAGGAGGAGCGGAGTGACGAAGAGGCTCTCGGCTACGCCCCTGAGAAAGTACGAGTGGATAGTCGGCAACGTCCTCAGCCAGGCGGTCCTCGCCCTGCTGCTGGCTCTGGTGATGATAACACTCGCCAAGGTGGCATACCAATCAAACGTCACGCTGGATGGCTACACGATTGCCGCACTTGTGTTCGGAGCGATCCTCTTCTCCGGGATTGGGATGACTCTCGCGGGGCTGGTGAAGGACCCTGAAGCGGCATCGGGGCTGGGTAACGCAATCGCCTTCCCGATGATGTTCCTCTCGGGGACGTACTGGCCTGTGGACATAATGCCCTCCTTCCTACAGTCCTTTGCTCGAGTGCTTCCTCTCACCTACTTCTCCGACGGTCTGAGGGACTCGATGATCCTGGGCAACTACTCTGCCGCCCTGACGAACATGCTGGTGGTCTCGGCTCTTGCAGTCATCTTCGTCCTCCTAGGCGCCAAGGTCACCGTTTGGAAGGAGAAGTAGACCCCCCGCCCGCCCGCCCGCCCGCTAGACCTCGAGTTCTCGGAGCAGGCTGACTATCCCTCCCCTGGCCCAGCGATAGGCGAGCAGCGAGACGGCGACGGAGAAGATGAGAGCCGCCGCCGTCAGTATCGTGTAGAGCGAGTCGATGTCGACGGCTGCGCTCCAGGCGATCAAGGAAACGAAGACTGGGGAGATCGTCGCGAGCATTATTGCCACTCCCGTGGGAAATGCGACAAGCATCCCGACTGGCCTCACAAACCTGGGTCTCGGCCTCTCGGAGAAGTCTGGGAACCTCGACCCGAACCCCAGCCCGATGAATGTCTCCTCCACCGCGACGGCGGGTGCTAATATCAGGACCGAGAGAATCTCCCTCTCCCCGAGCCCGAGGATTACGGAGGTGACAATCACCATTACCGCCGTGGCTGCGAGCGCGAAGGTCAATCCGAGGGCCGCCTTCGCCCTTAGGTACTGCCTCGGAGTGACCGGCAGAGCGTAGATGTTCGCTATCGCCTTCCCCTCCTGCCCTATGCTGACGCTCGAGAAGATGAGCGCGAAGATTCCCCCGACGAGGAGCAGGGGAAAGCCTACCGCCCCCGATGATGCCCCCCGCGCCCCGCCCACGCCGGTGAACTGGGGGAGAAGGAAGGCGGCCGTCATGACGAACGGTATCGCGAGGAAAGGGACCATCTCCCTCCTCCTTGTCAGCCCCTTCAGGTCCTTCCTGATCAGGGCCGACTCGACCGCGGAGAAGCCGAAGCCCTGAAGGGCGCCGCTCGACGGCGTGTACTCCCCGTGCGAGACCGTCACCGACACGGGGGAGGGCGACCAGAACCTAGACCTGACCCTCACGGCGGCCCAGGTCATGAATCCCGCGAAGCCCACGGAGAGCCCAGCGAAGGCGAGCAACCACAGCGCTTGACCATCGAGAGCCTCCCTCACGACCGACGACGGCCAGAGGAACGGAACGAGGAACGACGCCGCGGCATCTCTACTGAAGAATGTTAAGAGGCCGAGAAGGGCGAGAGGATTGAAAAAGAACTGGAAGATTACGATCACGGTAATCGAGATGGCCAGCCTCACGAGAAGGGCGCCTCGACGGGCCCTCCCCATCGCCGACGTTGAGACCCTGTTCAGGGTCGCTCTGAGAATCTCGACAAGGAGTGCTCCAGTGAACAGCGCCAGGATGCTCAACAGAGCCGCAAGGACCCAGACTGGGAGCAGCCCCTGACTCCCTGCGATGGGGAGTGTCACCCCGAAGGCGAGCGCGGGCAGTATGGAATAGACGAAGCAGATTGAGAGGGCAGATGCAGTCACGTACTCGCTCTGCGACACAGGCAGCCAGTTCATGGTGTCGCTCGCGGCGAATTTGGACGAGACGTTCAGCTCGAATAGAAGGCTCGCTACGAAGATCATCGGAGGGAGCAAGGCGGGAAGGAAGATCAGCGTCTCACGGGCGATGGTTGCGAGTGAGAATCCCGGGATAAACGGGAAGGCCGAAACAAATCTGGAGACGATGGTCGCGGAAACTGTAAAGGCGATTGCGTCGATGAGCACCACGGCCGCCGGGCGATTGAGGAAACTCCCCGAGAACCTCCCGCTCCTCGCGGACCTCAACTGCGACTTCACGAGGACGTCGCTTATCTTGAAGACCTTGGCAGGCTTCACCTGGTGAGCGCCTCGACCACCTCTTTCAGGTCCTCCGTCCCGGTCATCTTTAGGAAGACATCCTCGAGTGTCGAGCCGGGCATCCCGGCCCGCCTCCTCAACTCCGCGGGCGTCCCCTCTGCGAGGAGGTTACCTCTCTGCATGATGAGAACTCTGTCGCAGATCGCCTCTGCGATCTCGAGAATGTGGGTGCTGAAGAGTATCGCGACCCCTTCCCTCGCGAGCTCACGGAGGAGGTCCTTCACGATCTTCGCCGACCTGGGGTCGAGCCCGTTGAGTCCCTCGTCGACCACAAGGAGCTTCGGCTTGTTCATCAGCGCGGCGGTTATCGTTATCTTCTGCTTCATCCCCTGAGAGTAACCGCTTATCATGTCATTTTCGTGACCGTCCAGCTCGAGGGCCCTCAGAAACTGGCTTATCCTCTCCTTCTTCGCGGCCGGTCCCATCCCGTACATGTCGCCGACGAAGTCCAGGTACTCAACACCAGAGAGGAATTCGTAGAGCTGCGGCGTCTCAGGGACGTAGCCCGACACCTCCTTGACGCCTATCGGGTCCGTAAGGACGTCTCTGCCGTACACCTTCGCACTCCCAGAGTCCGGCTTCAGGATTCCCAGAATCATCTTCATCGTCGTCGACTTGCCCGAGCCATTCGGGCCGAGGAGCCCGAGTATCTCCCCCCGTCGCAAGGCAAAGGTCAGGTGGTCGACCGCGCGGGTCGATCCGAAGGACTTCGCGAGTGAGGTCGCTTCTAGTGCGTTCGCATCTCCGGTCGAGGGGGTAGACAAGGGGAGTTCTTTCAACGGCGTTTACTTTCCGTATTAGAACTTTCAGCAGAGTCGGGGGTTCTGTCCGATCATCGAGAGATTTCCTCCCTGTCAAAGGTCGGTAGATGGCTAACTATTCATAAATAACGAGAGATAGGAATCATGGACGCTTGGCAAAGAATCGCTGGATGGCGGCGGTTTTGAACCTGCTCATCTGGGGATTTGGCTACCTTTATCTCGAAAAGGTGATTAGTATCACAGGATTCCTGATTAGCGACTTCGCCTTCGGCTATGAGGCCTACCAACTCGCTAAGGAACCTCCTTCTCTGGAAGGTGGCCGACTGCCGCGTTCCGGATGACCGTCTCCCGCCTGTTCTCGCCTTCAAGTTAGAACGAAATAGATCCAAAAATCGCGGGGGGCGCCAGATTGCCAGAGACACGGGGAGCGCTAGAGGTTGTGCTCTTCAGCAAGAGTGGTTGCCACCTCTGTGAGGCTGTGGAAGCTGAGATACGATCGATGGCTACTATTGGGACAAGCCTGACGGTGGTCGACATCTACGAAGATTCGGTGTTGCACGATAAGTATTGGATGAGGATCCCGGTAGTCCGAGTCGAGGCGACGACGTTTTCGAAGCCAAGATGATGGACCAAGAAGGTGAATGGAAGAATAGACTGGCCCACATTCTCGGGCGGTGAACCTAGAAGCTATGTCCACGAGCCAGGGTTCCAACGGACTATTGATTGGACTCCTTGGGTTCGACTTAACGAGATAAATGGACCGGGGGGGACTTGAACCCCCGACTTTGGGGAGCTTGGAGCTCTCTCCCGCGTGCAAGGCGGGCGTTCGTACCAACTGAACTACCGGCCCATGATTCGCGGCAGAACTCAATCTCTTCTTATCTTCTTCCTTCAGTGACCAAAGTGATTATAGCGCAACCATTCGCCCCGAAACGACGGGGCCGATAGCTCAGAGCGAACGGCGAGCAGCTTGGCTAGAGCACTCGACTGATAATCGAGAGGTCAAGGGTTCGAATCCCTTTCGGCCCATTCACGGCTCCGAGGAGAACCAGGGGAAAATCATGTCCTGCCATCCCTTTCCTACCACCTCTTCAATCAAGCCATACCCTCTAATTGGATGGAGGTGGTGGCTGAGGGCCCGCCTCTCAGGAACCTAGTAAACAGTGAATTCCAGATACTCCGACTTGTGCGTGCACAGGTCGAGCCGTCCTCCCTTCAGCTCCTCGGGTTTTTTCATATGGTCTGTGGATTCCTCATGCTCTGCAAGGACTTTCTCGATGTCGTTCAGGACTCTTTCCGGCGTTATCTGATCAAGCCAAGTTAGTAACTTGGAAGCGATTTCCTGAGCGCGTTCCTCTTGCCCTTCGTGATCGTACCTACCCACGCTGAGGCCGAGGTTGACGATCAATCGAGTTGACTCTCTGAAAGTAGTAATAAAGAGAGCTGGCTACCCGGAGCGGGAATCCTTCCTGCTCAACGCGAGTCCGTCAAAGGAGGACGATTCAACTCCGGTGTTTGCGGCCGACCGGCTTCTTCTCACCACGTCTCTTGTCCTACTCCTAGTAGCAGCAATCGCTTGGTTTCTAACGTTCGGCACGGTGTCCCCGATGAGCGGTTCCTCGGCTTCCGTCGGCATGGGGGTAGGCGCGGTCGTAATGTCTTTGTCATTCGCCGATATTACTCTGTTCGAATTCACCTGGGTTGTCGGAATGGTTGCGATGATGTTTCCGGCAATGATCCCCGTGATCGCGTTTTACAACAGGGTTGTCGCGAGGCAGGAGAGGGATCCGGCAGTGGCAAGGGTCGTCGGGACTCCTCTCTTTCTGGCAGGTTATCTCACTATGTACGCGGCCTTAGGGCTTGTCGCCTACATCGTGGTCTTCGCTGCCCTAAACCTTCCCATCGCCTTTCAGGGCCTCTCAAGATTTGCGTTGATTGCGCCGGGCCTTGTTCTAATCCTTGCCGGATTCTACCAGCTCTCTCCGATGAAGTTGAAGGCGCTTTCCCACTGTGTGTCGCCTCTCGGTTTCTTCGTTCTGCATTCGCGAAGGGGTCTCTTCGGGAGTGCCAGAATGGGTTTCCGCCATGGCATCTATTGCGTAGGATGCTGCTGGGCCTACATGCTGGTGATGCTGGCAGTTGCCGCGATGAGCCTTCCATCGATGGCGATACTTGCCGCAGTAATCGCTCTAGAGAAGGTGGTCGTCCGAGGTGCTGCATGGTTTAACAAGACTGTCGCCGCCGGCTTCATAACGCTCGGGATGGCCGCGCTTCTGGGCCCGAGTATCCTGACTCTCCTGTGAGCGTCGGCATGGCGTCCCCTTCCTCGTCACCCCATTTCCGGACCGTGGGCGCCGCATGAGTCTCCTGATTTACAGAATGGCGGACCTCAAACGGGCACTACTTCTCTCTGGAGTCGTCGGCTCCTGGCTTGTCGCAGTCAATCAAGGAACGGCAATCACGCAGGGTGCATTCGACGGCACCCTGTACTTGCGCATCTTTCTTGACTACGCCACGCCTTTCACAGTTTCGAGTTGCACGAGTCTCTTGAGGAGCAGGAGCGATAGACTGGACAAGTTAAAACCCAAGACGTAGATGCATCAAACGTCCGAGGCTGGACGACCTCTCTTTGACCGAGCCCGGCTCCTTCAAAAGTTATAAGCTCTACCGCCAGATGCAAACGGAGATGTCCAAGAGCGAAAAGTGGCAATACACTGGTGAATACTTACAGGCGTGCAACTGCGACTGGGGTTGCCCGTGCAACGTTGGGGCCAGACCCACGATGGGATTCTGTGAAGGAGGCTTCGCGGTCAACGTTACGACCGGCAAGTACGACGTGACGAAGCTGGATGGAGTAAGGTTCGCATTCTTCGCAAAGTGGCCCGGACAAATCCATGAAGGAGGAGGGACCGCGGGGATTTGGATAGATGAAAAGGCGACAAAGGGGCAGAAAGACGCACTGGTGAGAATAATCACAGGGAAGGCCGGCGGACTGCCGTGGAGCATTCTTGCGGCGACGGTGGAGAAATGGCTCGAACCTCGTTTCGTCCCGTTTGAATGGAAATTTGACGGAGTTCACAGTCGTTTCAAGGCTGGGCAGGCCGTCCATGCTACACTGGAGCCGATCAGGAACCCAGTTTCGGGTGAAGAGGGCAGGGCATCAATCTCACTCCCAGATGGTTTCATCTTCAAAGAGGGAGAGATAGCGTCACTCAGGGCCTTTGCGGTCTTCGACGAGGGAATCAAGTACGCCTATCCCGGCAAGAATGCTCACGTCGCGATTGTAAATCACTCTAGCTAGGCTCTCGCCACTCCCCAACGAGCCCTTGGGCGGAATGGAAATCCTGGCTTCAGCTGGTGCGCCGACCCGTAGAGCTGCGAGTTCTTCTAGGACGGACCGCCGGATTCTACTTGAGAAGCAATCTGGGCAAGGGAGCGACCGCTGACTGCGGAGAAGTCATGATCGTTAGCGTCATATCCCTCTTTGGAATACTCGTCGCGATGCTTGATCAGCAGCCAAGATTCTCTCCCCCCGAATCCTTTGGTACGAACCAGTGCGAAAGATCCCCGCAGCTTCTTCCCGTACAAACGGAATTTCAGGTTCCCTTCTTGTAGGCTCTCGCGGGCGACCCTCTCCGCCTCTTCTCGATTCACGATTTCCTTCCGAATGCCTTTGCTCACCTCGACTTCGGGCCTGTACGTACCTTCATCCCAGATCATGACCGGCCCAGCTCCATTTTTGCTCCTAATGACCCCTTCAAAATGTCGATACTCCAGTAGATGATCGCCAGTCGGCAGTGCGAGCCGTTTAACACCACTGTCGAGTGAGGGGCCCTTGGGAATCGACCAAGAAGGCATCACCTCTCCTATTTCAAGCCGGAAATCGTAGTGCAGCGACGTAGCTTTGTGCTTCTGAACGACGAAGACGAGTTCTTCGACTCCCGAGGTCTTGTTCATGGCCTGACCTCCGATACCATGCGGAAAATAAGGGCTTCATGAACCGGGCAGTCTTCCGGGACTGTCCTCAACGTCCTTTCAGAACGTTGTCTCGGTGCTCTAGAATCCCGTTTCTCAAACTGAATAGCGGAGTCGACTTCTTCTTCGTACTGAGCGGTTTCCTGCTCTCGATACCCTTCATGGAGTCCGGGAAGGTCAACCTCAGAGCATATTACATCAAGAGGGTATTCCGTATCTTGCCCGTCTACTATCTCAGCATCGGCCTCTGTGGTTCAGTCCTGCTCTTCCTCAACTATGCGACGCTACAACAGATTCTCGCGAGCATCTTCTTCGTGCAGAGTTTCAGTGCCTCGACGTTTAACACGCCAAACGGGGTGAGCTGGACGCTCGTAATCGAAGAGATATTCTATGCCACCCTGCCGGTATTCGCAATCATCTTCGTGAAGAATAGATGGAGGTATTCTCTGCCTGCTTGCCTTGCAGCCTCGTTGGCTTACAGGGAGGCCGTAGTCCAACTCTATCCCATCAACGACCTGGCATTCCATCTGTGGCAGTATCCCAGCTTCCTGGGACATTACGCCATCGGTGTAACGCTGGCCAGTTTCTACGCGAACAGGAAGATGTCAGTCGCGAAGTTCAATCGTCTTTTCCCTCGTTGATCGCCGTCACGTCCCTTCTGTTGTCCCAGTACCTCATAGGTTCGATCTATTCAATCGATAATAACAAGGCCGCATTTCCTGTGGTCCTCTTTGCCCTTGAGTACGGGGCCTTGATCTACTTCGTGTTGACGTCGCCCTCGGCATCGAGGGTCAGGAGCGCCTTTACTAAC
>VBPQ01000118.1 GCA_005877185.1 Nitrososphaerota archaeon | reverse complement strand
GGGACTGGGACATCGGACTTTTTGACCACTTTCTACGGCAACTACTACAGCAGCTGGAAGAGCCCGCCCGCTTGGCTGGTCCCGCAACTGAGGTATCCCGAGCAGCTCCTAGGCTCTCCCCAGGTGGCCGGCCAACTCGACTATGACTTCGGCTTTCACGTGAACGACCCGTTCGTGTGGAGGTCGGCAACCCAGTTCTACGAGCGGCCCGAGAACAGCACCGTGCAGTACATTCCGTGGGCCGTTGGGAACAACATATACTTCGTGGGAACGCAACTCGTCCACTTCAGGAGTGCGGCGAGCAGGAATTTGGCTGGGCTCTACATCGCGTACGGAGGGGACAGGCTGGGACAGATCTACCTCTACGAGAATCCCTCCACTTCGTCGACGATCATCGGGCCCTCGGCGGCGGAGAATGCTCTCACCACGAACAGCCAGGTCAGAACCCAACTCACGCTGCTGCCCAACTTCAGGTTCGGGTCATACCTTCTCTACTCAGTCGGCGGCACCCTGACCTACTTCGTCGCTGTCTACACCAAGCCGGGTACAGCCGGCGTGGTTACCCAGCTTCCATTCATGACCGCTGTAAACCCGACCACAGACGCGGTGGGCGTAGGGGCGAATGCGGGTGCCGCCTACCGCAACCTCGCGGGGGGTGCAGTCCCCGCCGCGGGCAACAGGACCCAGGCGCTGCTAGCGGGCATCTCATCGCTCGTCTCCTCCATGAAGCTTACCCTCGTGAACGCGACTACGGTCAACCCCACAGTCTGGATCAAGACCGGGACTCTCTCGCTCGGAAACCTCGGGCTAAACGGCACGCTAGCTCAAGTGAGCGAATTCATCACGGGGCACACTCCGGGTAGCGTCGGGAGCGCGGTCTATCTCTGGACGGACAGCGGCAGCGGCGGCGGACTGGATGTGGGCGTCTTTCAGCTCCGCGGGAGCATCACCGAGCTTTACTACATCACGATAAAGCTCTAGCCTGAGTTGCTAGCGACGCGCGAAGGCGATTACCGCGACGACGATTATCACCGCGAGCGCAAGAACTATCAGGCGGAGGACTCCGTTCCTCTCCCAGATCAGTACGCTCGCGTTTAGCTGAGAGAGGGGATTTCTGGAGTTTAGCATGACCACGAGCTGAAGAGCTTCCTCGTAGACAAACTTCCCGCCGTCCACCTTGACTATGTCGTCTCGCCCCAAGGAGAAGGTGTGCCCTTTGACGGCGAGGGGAAGGGTTGACCCCGATTTGAACCACCGCTGAAACTCTTCCTTGCTCACGAGAAGAGGAGTCGCGAATCTTGGCTAAAAAGTATCGCGACCACGGTGGGATGGTGAGGTCTCTCTGTCTCACGACAGCGGCTCTCCCATCGATTGGTCGAGGCCGCGAATCTGGTAGTGGGCCGGGGCGGATTTGAACCACCGACCATGGCGAGCCTGTCCCAAGACGCCTTTCGCCGTGTGAGAGCGACGCCCTAACCATGCTAGACGACCGGCCCCGAACGTCGTGGTAAAAATCGTCCTACTTTTGTCTTTAAGGTCGCTGTTCGGCGATTGACTCGTCCTCTATCTTCTTAATGGCCCGGATGACGCCGCTTCTGAAGACGTATCCGACTGGACGCCCTTCTGCATCAACGACGAGCAGGAAAACGCAGTCGTGAAGAGTGATTGTCCTCAGGATTGGATAGGCGACACTCGGAACGCGACTCGAGCCAGATGGAGAAGATATTTACAATTTTTGTAACGAATTCGCGTGGACGGGGAGGCGCTCTTCGATGAACACCTTCGACTCTTGACGAGCGGAAAGGAGAGGAGCTTAGGTTGAATTATATAACGACCCCATACCGCCCGTTACGCATGACCGAGACCTCCGAGATTCCCGGTTTCTACAAGCTCTCGCCGACGGAGCGGATGAAGGTCGTTCAGAAGATGACGGGCATCACCGACGAGGAGGCGAAGACACTCGGGAACACCGGTGGCCTTCCCACCGAAGTTGCCGATAGGATGATAGAGAACGTGGTCGGAGGGATTACTCTCCCACTCGGGATAGCGGTGAATTTTCTCATAAACGAGAGGGACTACTTGATACCGATGGCCATCGAGGAGCCTTCGGTCGTTGCCGCCGCGAGCAACGCCGCGAAGATGGCGAGGGTCAAGGGCGGTTTTAGGGTGACCAACACCGGCCCTATCATGATCGGGCAGATCCAAGTCATCTCTCTCTCCGACCCGAACGGAGCCAAGAAGCAGCTCCTCAACCGGAAGGAGGCAATCTTGGCCAAGGCAAACGAGCAGGACCCTCTCCTCGTCTCACTCGGCGGCGGGGCGAAGGACCTAAACGTCAAGGTTGTCCCGAGCATCAAGGGGCCGATGGTGATCGCGGAGCTGATCGTCAACACCGGGGATGCGATGGGTGCGAACGCCGTCAACACGATGGCCGAGGCGGTCGCTCCGGTAATCGAGCAGCTCACGAAGGGGAGGGTGCTCCTCAGGATAATTTCAAACCTGGCGGACAGGAGACTGGTCAGAGCCTCCGCCGTCTTCGACAAGGACGCGATTGGGGGCGAAGAGGTGGTCGACGGAATCGTCTACGCGTACGCCTTCGCCAAGGCGGACCCCTACAGGTGCGCGACCCACAACAAGGGGATAATGAACGGAGTAGCCGCGGTTGGGATAGCCTGCGGGCAGGACATCCGAGCCCTTGAGGCAGGGGCACACAGCTTCGCTGCGAAGCAGGGGGCATACGGGCCACTTACGGCTTGGGAGGAGAATGCGGACGGCGACCTAGTCGGGACGCTGGAGATGCCGATGGCCGTCGGACTCGTCGGAGGGGCCTCGAAGGTTCATCCCGCAGCAAAGGTGGCGATACGAATACTCGGGGTCAAGACGGCGATAGAGCTGGCTGAAGTGATGGGAGCTGTCGGCCTTGCGCAGAACTTCGCGGCCCTTAGGGCGCTCGCATCGGAGGGGATTCAGAAGGGGCACATGAAACTGCACGCTCGATCGATGGCAATGTCAGCGGGAGCCAAGGGCAAGCTGGTCGATGTCGTCGCGGAAGAAATGGTAAGACAGCGGAAAGTGCGGTTCGACGTCGCGAAAGAACTCGTGAAGAAGTTCGGCGAGGGGGAGCGCACGTCTTGAGTTGCGAGTCGTCTCGCAGGTCCTTCGGGTTCAGTCAGCGGTGCCGATGCTCGTCCTTCTCGAATGCTTTCCGGAGTGGCCCTTGAACCTCTCCTCCTCCCAGACGTTTCCCCTCTCGTGGTAGCCGTACATCTCCCAGTAGCCATCCCTGTAGTCCCGGATGAACTCAATCCTGTTGAGCCACTTAGCACTCTTCCACCCGTATAGTTTCGGCATGAATGGCCTCGCGGGGAAACCCTGCTCTGTGCTCAGAGGCTTCCCGTTGATCCGTAGCGCGACGATAGAGTCTGCGTCAAGCGCGTCCTCGACCGGTATCGGTGCGGTGTAGCCGTCGAGACAGTGGAACATCACCCACTTCGCGTCTTGACTGACGCCGGCTGGCCCCACGAGAGATGGCAGGGAGACGCCCTCCCACTCGGGATTATCGATCGACCATTTAGTCACACAGTCCCGTGTTACGAAAGGAGAGAGCATGGTGAAACCTGGAGCGACGAAATCGAAGACCTCGCCGCGGTATCCCTCTCTCCAAATCCTTCTGATTGGGTAGTAAAAACCATCGCCCGTCTCCCAGTAATGAAACTTGTTGACCTTGTCAAAGATGGGCATAGCGCTGAAAACCTGGCGCGCCTTTGCGCCACGAACTCTGACGCTGTAGCCGTTTCTTACTGAGCCGGGGTGATTTACGACTTCGGCAGGAACCTCCAGTTTCGACAGTGCGAGAATGAGCTGGTATGCAAGCGTCCTCGAACTCGTGGTGAGGTCTGCAAAGTCTTCGTAGCGCCCTGCCGTGCGAATTGCGGCAGGCGAGTATCCGCCACCCTCGAAGTAGCTCTCCAAGAAGGCCCGTAGGATGCGGGGGTCTGAATCAATGACAAACTGTGGTATCTTCTTTGAGAGCGCATCCTCGCCACACCATGACTTGAACATCTCGACAATCTGCTTGACTCTGCTCGAAGTGGTTACGACATTCAGTACCGTGGCTCGGCGATTCGTGTAGACAGATGTCTTGGCTCCAAAGAGTTTCTCAAGCAGAAGCCTGGGTTTCTGCGCTTGCTCTGTCTGACCCGACCTCAGTGTAAACGAGATGCATCTGCCGTCGCTGCTCGCGGCCGACCCCCCCGCAACGTACCAGCCAATCACGCTGGCGAGATCTTGGTTGATCTCGAATGGAGAATCTTTCCATGTCACGGTCTTCGCATTGGAAACATGCGCGTATTTCGGAAAGAAGACGTAGTCACCGAGCTCAAGCTTGTCGGCCCTGACCCAACTCCTGCGGACTCCCTTACGGAAGGTCCTCTGTCGTCGCTTACTTCGACTGCGGCCATAACCGGGATGTGCGCTGACGGCAAGAACAGGATGGTCTGGCGTCATCAACGTCGGGGGAAGGTAAGACGCCTTGACTCCGACCAAACCACCGTAGTATCGTTTCTTGATGACTTCTCTTATTCTGTGTTTTCTCCCATCACCGCCTATGACGAAACTGCCGGGTTGCAACTTCTGAATTTCGATGGGCTCTGGGTTTCCGAAGACCAGGCCTCCCTCGGGTAGGCAGTGGAAGGAGCGGCTGTATCTCGTCAACTGAGAGTTGGTCAGGTCCTGATAAGAAAATTCGAGAGGGCGCTCCACCAGGCCGTCCACGCGCAGCGTCCACCTCTCAAGGTCAACCTTCGGCACGCCTAGTGCGGCGTAGAGGACCCATCTCTTACCATGCACCTGGCCGGGCGGAAGTTCGCTCGCGGCTTCAGTCACTGCAGCAGCTCACCCAGTTTCTTGTGTCTCCCTTCGAAGTGTACAGGTATGGCAAGGCCTCCGGACTCGATACACGAAGACTGCGGATTTTTAACCTTCGTCTTCCCACCCGGAGGCGACGTGTCTCTGAGGAGAGCCACTGAGCTGGGAAGCATGGCTTTGGCATTCATCGGCGGAGGCCTGATTGTCACAAGTGGCTTCACTGTGCACGGCTTTCTTCTCTCCCTCCTTTCTCTGGTGAGCGGCGGACTTCCGACCATCGTCCCTGCGGAAATCGCCATCCCGTTGTCGATCACGGCGTCAGTTCTCAGCGTGCTTGTCGCGCTCGGAGGCATCACAGTACTCTTGGGAGGAATCGCTCTGTACCGCCGTCATATCTTCGTCGGGAGGTTTCTGATCGCACTGGGGGGAGGAGCGAGTTTCCTCGGATTCCTGGTCACGATAGGCTACGCCGTAGTAACGGAAGGTGTTACCTCCGTGGAAGCCCACTCCCAATACTGGATCGGGATCGTGGTGGCTGTCTTGGCGCGGTGGCTGGCCGGCAAGGCCTAGTTACAGTGAGCATCCGTATCGTCTCGAGGCGACACTGCGTGATGAGGCGTGACTCTTCCGAGCTTGGCCGCGAATCGCTCCGGTCCGATAAGTACTGCCGATACGCTAGTCTTTTATTCTAGGAAAAGAGCCTGCCTTTCGAATGAGAGAGGGGCAACTTATCTTGTCAACCGTTGCGGCCGTTATGCTGTTAGCTGGGCTAGTCGGGGCCGTCTCCGGGGCGACGCCGGGTTTTGCGGCTTACACCGTTCAATTTTCCACGAACGGCGTCTCGAAGTCTTTCGCTGTGAACGAGTCCGTTACTCAGACGTCCAAGCCAGCACTAGACAAGCTCTTCCTCTCGGTGACCTCGCCCTCCTCGAACTTCACCTATTCGAAGTTCGTAAACTCCTCACTAATGATTCAGCCATTCTTGCCCG
>VBPQ01000006.1:8249-26877 GCA_005877185.1 Nitrososphaerota archaeon | reverse complement strand
TTCAAGCAATGATTTCTCCCTCGTTAAAACCCCGGGAGGCGTGAATACGCATGCTGGACTGGGGGAAGAAGGACGAGTTCGTACAGGCGATGTTCCGAAGGAGCCACTCGGGTGCACAGCAGACGCTTCTACGAGGTCGCCCTGCGCAAGTTAACCGTATGGCCTTGACGACCTATTCGCATGATTGTGTGACCCAACAAGAGGCAGATAACCAAGGAGATATACTTGGAGAAGGTTAAGCGATAGACTAAATTGTGGCCGCGGCTCAAAGTGATTCCCTGGGATTAAGCGTTCTGCTTACGCCCCAGCGGTGGGAATCTGATATACAACCAGGCGAACGAGGGCGTCATCGCCGGAACCTTCTCGGGGACCTACATCACAACAGTGCAGTTAGCCCTCTACCCCACTGGTGACGCGGTGTTTCAGGCGATTGACACCTGCACCTGTACTGTGGCGGGCAAGTCGGGGACCGTGGTCTTCTACGAGCAAGGGACGGTGACTCTTCAGCCCACCGGATATCAGCTCAGCTCGACCGCGACGATCATCAAGGCAAATAGCCAGTTAACAAACCTTCAGGGGCAGATAGCGTTGGTGGGTCTGGTCGACCCAACTACGGGATTGACGTCAGGCACCTACTCAGGGCAGATCCAGTCGGCCTATTAACTAGTTAGACCTCCCACCTCAGGCGCCGTGGGAATCTGCGTAGCCTGGTCACAGATGGAGAGAATCGAACGCTCCTGTCTTGTAACCCTGGTGATATCCACCTCGATGGAATGAAAAAGTGGGTTCGGTGCCCATCTCACCGGGCACCGCCAACTGCGGCGCGAATCGGCTAGCCGCTAGTATGGAGCTTTATGTTTCCGCCACCCAGTACGCCGTTGGACCCAGCGTCGAGCGAGCTATAGACCTGCACCCCATTCTGGAAGACCTGTATGACGAAGAGGTCACTACCCTTACCTGGTTCTCCATTGTCCTGCACTGTACACTCGTACCTGTACCCCGACACATGATTGACTTCTGCGTCGCCAGAGAAAGTTCTGCAATTCGGCGATGAACCGGCTCCGCAATCAGAGTAGAAGTCCACGCTCGTGGCCTTCACGTTGAAAAACGCGGGGTTGTCGTGGTCGTGGTACTCCAAGTTTCCTCTCGGGTTGGTGCCCCCGTTCTTGCATCCGGCAACGAAGCCGAAAGTACCCTTGTCGTTTCCGCTGCCGTCGGTGACCGTGATCCACCCTCCACCTGTTACGAAGTCTGGGCACGTGATGATGGCGTGCATGGGCTGGATGAAGCTGCTATGTCCTACCTGGACGGCTGAACTGCCGGGGCTTAGGCCGAGCGAAAGGGAAGATACCGAGGCGGAGACGCTGGAGACGAGGACCTGAACTCCGTCGACGGTTGAGAGGTCGAGTGCGTTGACGACCATGCCATTGGAGGTGGGCGTCTGCTCGTTGATGACGAGCGTAGCCAACCCGAGCACGTCCACGACCTGGTTCGGCGCTCCAGTTACGGTGACTGGCATCCCTGCCACTTGCAGGTTGTTGATATCGCTGTATCCAGAGGAGCCGGAGAGAGTTGAGTAGACAGTTGACATCACGAAGTCTGCAGTGACTTCATAGGCTGTGCCTGGGAGAAGATCGACGTCGCCCACCGCGGCCTGGCTTTCAGACTGGCCGCCCGAGCCCATTGCGACGGACAAGAGCGTCTCTGCGTTTGCAAATTGAGTCTGCACCATCGTCGGGTCTTCGTAGAGGAGTCCTCCAGCCGCCAGCCCATTTCCTACCAGGCTCCCGGTGCTTCCGAATGCAAGACTCGTCAGTGGCGTGCTTATCGAGATCGCGGTGGCCGAACCATCGTAGGTTACAGAGGATAGGAGGTCTAGGCGGACCGCCTTCGAACCCATGAGAGAGGCAGCCATGACTGGATTCGCTATCATCAAGATTGCTAGAGCTACTGGGATTGTGAGTGCGTATCGACTGTGTTTCGTACTGTTCATGTTTTCATTCGCTACCTCGAATTTCGCTGAGGATTTAATTGACTAGCGAGTAACTTAACTAGAAATGTCATCAGTAGAGAAATTCAGGTTGAAAGGAAGGCTTATTCGGTCCTTACGACATGAATGAGTTCCTAAAAGAGTTGTTGATTCTTCTGCATCTTTCTTCGGGAAGAAGTTCTCAAACCTATACCTTGCGACCTCCCATCGGCGATTCAAGAAATTCTTGTTACAAAGCCACGCGATTTCATTAAGGGTCAGTTCCTGCATGATCAAGCCCGTTGATCTGCTGGTGCATCCCATCGTGGAACCACTTCACAAGCGAGACCTCGCTTGTGTTCCCCCGTTCTTCGACGTGGACGATACCTCTCTCGGAGAGCGCGGCGATGACCCTGTGGGTCTTCAGTCTTGATAGACCGGCCTCTTTCGTGATGAACTTCTGCAGGTATGTGCCTCCATGGGCGTCGAGTACGCCGACCACCTTCCTCTCCTCGGGCTTGAGGGTCCTCAGGACCACCGAGATGATCTCTCTGCCGTTACCCGACACGTAGTTCTTCATCTCGGGGAGCACGAGGAAGTAGATGACACCCACCATGCTGGCGAGGACAATGCTGAGAAAGAGCAGGGACGAGAGCGGTATGAGGATGGTCAGGTCGGGTGAGAAGCCGCCTGTCAGAATACGCGCGAGCACGTTGAGCGGCGACTCGGTGGGAGCGAGAAATAGGGCAACGATGTAAATCGAGACCGCAAGCCCGGAAGTCGCGGCCAGGAGCATTATCAGCAGAACCTTGAGCTTCTCCATCTCTCCTGCTCCCTCCTACTCCTGAGTTAACCCCTCTCACTTATCCGAGTCCACCGAGCCGAAGTGGTTCTCCACAACCGACCCCTACTGGGTCGGCGCCTTCCACCTTAGGGTCAGTATGCCACCCACCATTCCCAGGATCGCCCCGGCGATGAAACCGCCCAGGCCTACGAAGCTTAGGATTGAGAAGACGAGGATGAGTATGCCCCAGGTCCTCCGCTGGCCC
Source organism: Nitrososphaerota archaeon (assembly GCA_005877185.1). Taxonomy (GTDB): domain Archaea; phylum Thermoproteota; class Nitrososphaeria; order Nitrososphaerales; family Gagatemarchaeaceae; genus TA-13. Next base: position 23,859 of record VBPQ01000006.1, on the reverse strand, counting down.
AGCTTCGCGAGGAGCATCACCGCCGAAATAAGGACTATGACTCCGGAGACCAGCCCGAAGATTCCCATCACCCCGACTATGCCTGACACGAGAATCGGAAGGCTGGCGCTGGAGAGGCCCTGTGGTGTTCTAAGGTTGCTGTAGTTGAGGTTAGGGAGGATGTAGACGGAGGCGGCAATGAAAAGCACCCCGCCAAGCAGTATCAGGGTGCCGCCCGCGAGAGCGAGTATCGAAGCTGTCTTGGGATAGGCAGTTGTCGTTTGTTGCGTCAATATTTTGGCCATGGGCAGGGTAAGGACCGGTAGTCGTAAATCAGTTCGGTGAAACGATTCTGATACAAGTCGATGTCGCCTTTGGCGTGTGCTGGTACAGACTTTATCAGAATCGTATCAGCGAGAGATATTCCATGCTTCCTTACTTGGACGGCCGAGTTCCTATCCGGCTCTACAATTTTTCGGAAAGCCTCTGAGCTAGGACAGCGTTTTCCCCGCTCTCATCATGTCGAAGGTAGGCATAGCTCTCCCGCAAACTCTTCGTCATCTCACGGATCTTCTCTGCCCATAGGTCAATGGTCTTCTCATCGTAGGATTCTTTCCTCAGCCTGAAGTAGGCAAACTCTCCGGTAATTCGGAATGCCGGTCTCATGTCTTCAGTCTCTGCGATGCAGAAACCTGCCCCGTGTTTCTCCAGTAGTCGATATGTGGAGTCCTGGAACCACGACTCGTGCCTAAACTCGAAGACGCGATTCTTGATGCCGGAAGTCTTGGATAGGAATTCGTCGAGAAGCTTATGGTCCTGCTTCGTGTAAGGAGGCAACTGAAACAAGATGGGGCCTCGCTTCGGACCCAATAGGTCCAGAGTCTTCGAAAGATTGTCAGCCTCGTCGGGCGAACTTTCTCCGAGTTTCAAAATGTGAGTGATCTGCTTGGGTGCTTTGAAGGCGAACCTGAACTTCTCATTAGTCTTCTCAGACCAATTCTTCACCATAACGGCACTGGGCGGTGCGTAGAAGGAGCTGTTGATCTCCACGCTGTCTAGACGCTGAGAGTAATGGGCGAGAAATTCCTCGCTCTTCATGTCATTCGGATAGAACCTTCCCTTCCAGCTGGGATAGCTGAAGCCGGAGACTCCGACATATACGTTCCTAGTCACACTTCTCACTCGTTCCTATTATCGCACTCGCGCGTGGAGTTGTTGAGGATTTAATAGCTTGGGGGCGACTCACGAGGAGTACCTGCATACTTTAACCACCCCAGCGGTGGGCTCTCGCTCCTGAACTTCAACAGCCAGTGGAAGGCTTTCAGCACGACCCGCACTCACCAGCCCTTGCACCGTTAACTACACAGGGTCGCAGATCTACTCTCCGTGCCACTCAGGATATCGACTCCAACAATGGGGCTGTGACGGGCGGTCCCCCGACGACGCGCCTCCTAGAGTATGGCGTGCTCGTGCAAAACAACAGCGTGTACGTCACGACCAGAGTCATCAACTAATCGTCGAGCAAGGGCAGGACAGGAAGACTTCTGTCGTTGCCCGGAGAAATCATGCGAGCTTCGTGAATCCAATCGACCGATGAGTGTCACGCCGCGGGGCGAAACTTGAAATCCCCGTGCATCATTAATCAAGAGTCGGATGAACCGAGGGGCAGCCGACTCGCTCAGGCCCGTCGATATCGTCGTTACGCAGAGCTGGCCTCCATATGCCTCGGCGGCTCAGATTCTGCTGAGGCAGGCTCAGCGTGCCTGCGTCCAAGACCCGGTAACAGCCGTCGAGTTGCCGGAAGGGGATGGTACGCAAAGTTGATGGCAGACCTCCGATTTATGTACTAGGCATTCATAAAAGGTATATATCCTCCCTCAACAACTGCATACCTAGGTAACAAGGTAAGTAAAATGAGAATCGGCGCAATCGGAGTCGGTCAGGCGGGAGGAAGAATACTCGATGCATTCGTCTACAACAACCTCTGGGGCGGCCACAAGGACGTATTGCCCCTGACGCTAGCAATCAACGCCGCGAAGGCAGACCTTCTCGGGCTCTCATCGGTCCCCAGGAAGGACAGGCTTCTCCTCGGGCACACCCTTGTGAAGGGTCACGGATCGGGAGGTAACCCGGAGATGGGATCCAAGGTAGCCGAGGATGACAAGAGGAACATAAGACGGGCCATCGGGGAACGATCTACGCACAGGGTCGATGCGTTTCTTATCTTCCTTGGGCTTGGCGGTGGAACAGGAGCGGGAGCGTCTCCGGTAATTACTCAGATGCTTAAGGAGGTCTACAAAGAGCCGGTCTACGCCCTGGGAGTTCTTCCCAGCCAATCAGAGGGCTCTCTCTACGCTGGAAACGCGGCTAGGAGCCTGAGGTCTCTGACGGAGTCGGCCGATGGCATACTCCTCTTTGACAATAACATCTGGCAGAGGGACGGCGTAACGGTAAAGCGCAGCTACGACCAGATGAACCTGGAGATAGTGAGGTCCCTGCAGGTCCTGTTCGCCTCGGGAGAGGCGAGCTCGCCTGAGAAGGTCGGAGGAAAAGTGATTGACGCTTCGGACATCATCAACAGCATTCAGGGATTCGCATCGTTCGGGTACAGCGGATGGGTCAAGTCATGGAGTGAGGTGCTGAAAGACACTGGCAAGCGAGCACTCGGAGGGAAGAGTGGCAGCTTCGAACAGCTGGACCCCGCTAACAGGATCCTGTCACTCATCCAGGGTGCGGCCGCTGGTCGCCTGTCCTGTGACTGCGACATCAAATCTTCAACGAAGGCGCTCGTCGTCGTCGCCGGCAATCCAAACGAAATGAACAAGGAAGGTATGGACAGAGCGAAACAATGGTTGGAAGAAGCGACCGGAGGGGCCGAGATCAGAGGGGGAGATTACCCGTCACCCAACGCGCGCGAACTGATCTCAACCGTGCTCTTCTCGGGACTGAAGGAGATACCGGTCCTGAAGGCGCTGATAGAAAGAGCTCAATCGAGTAAGACGAAGGGCGGAGGGAAGGAGACTAGGGGCCAGCTCTACAAGGCGCTTCCGAGTCAGAAGTCTGAGCCGAAGGCAGAGTAGCCCCTCCGATGTGGAGGGCGCAAATTGATTCTAGACCCCGTAGTAGATGCGATAGTCTCAAACGCGGTCCAGATCGCCCTGTTCGTAACCCTGCTGAGCGCCTTCCTGGCTTTCCTCAAGATCCTCGTCGACCCAACTTCTCCCTTTCTTAAGAGGAGACATTCAGAGAAGATTCGATACAGCCTTCTGCTCGGTATCGCTCTGGGACTCGGGTTCGCCCTCTTTGGACAGTACTCTCAGTACTTCATACTCGGGCTCAGCTTAACACTACTTTCGTTCACGCTTTACTATTATCTTCTGAGACGAACGACCTCGAGCTTCTACGGACTCAGGCTGCCCTGGGTCTCGAAGGAGGCGGCGCGTGGCCGCTTTTTTCACTTTTCCACTATTACCCTCATGGCGAGTTTCGTTCTGTACTTCTTCTATCAACAGGTCTTCGTGGTACGCCTCGGGACGCCCATAACGCTCCTTGATCTGTATGTTCTCATCTTTACGAGCGCCGTTTCAGCCCTCTTCGCATTAACGATATTCGTACCGAAGATTGACTTGCTGTTCCGCCTGATTGACGATTACATCCAAGCTGCCCATCACCCCAAGGAGGGAATGGTGATAGAGCTCGAAGACACGGATTTCCCCGGAATCATAGCGGGCACAGCCTTCACGCCCACGGAGGTTATCGATGCTTTCGAATCGCTCCGTCTGGAGGGCTACGCGGAACGTCAGCCTGACCCCGTTCTGGGGCGCGCGCGATACAGGATCTTCTCCGAAGGCGTCGTCTTTCTTGATGCCAGCGCCCAAGACGTCCAGGGTCGCATCGAAGCCGCGGTGCGCCAATCTAACATAGCCGTGGACGCCATCGATGCCCGTGTCACGGGAGCCCGTCCTCTAGAAAGCAAGCAACTAAGCGAGGCCGTGAAGCAGCTTCAAGCACTGAGAAAGAAGATGCAACGATTGAAGGAAGAATACGGGCGCCTCTTACCACCCGAGTGGGAGGCCGCCGCATCGAAGAGAATTCACGAGCTTTCGACGGGCATACACGAACAGCGTGTCGGGCATCCCGTGGTCGAAGTCTGAAGCTCACCGTCTGCACCTCAGAAGAAGAGGTTGGCCCGGTGAAGAGTCAGACACCCTCGATATCTGTATGTATTCGCGTGCTGCAAGAGGTTCAAGCAGCACGCTGGCGAAGCGGAGTGAATTCTCGTTCCCGTCCCGTGCCCTTGCTACGGGTCCGCAGCCGGAGCGGGGTTTTTCGGCATCGTTGGTTTCACGGAAGCCTTTGGGAGCTCTACAGCCTTTTCGACGGGGGTAAGAAGATGGCCAATCTTGGCGTATCTTTCCAGGAAGTGCATACCCTTCGCCGTCGTGGTGTACCGAGGTAACTCGCCCTCATGGGCGATCAATCCCTTTTCTTGCGTGAACTTCAGGTACGCCTGTAGCTGCTCGTAAGAGAGCATCGCGCTGTACATCAGCTTCGTCTTGGAGGCTCCCCTGACTCCCGCCTTCAAGAGTGTCGCGACTATCTCAGCCCTGCTCCTGTACTTCATCCGATTTCTGGTTACTCGGTATGAAATTGTAGAGATTTCTTTATTAGGTTCGCTCACATTGTTACCTAAGACTCTGCCGGAACTTTCCTCTAGGCGCTCATTTTAGCGGTCGTGGTCGGCCCGAGGAGATGACTGCCAGGACTATCTTCGGAGAAAGAACCAGGCGTCATCGGGAATCTCGAGTTCGTTCAGCAGGAGAGATGTTAGAAAGGGGTGAAGTTCATACTGCTGCACAGCGGCGCGACTGGTGATTGGGAGAAGTTCCTGCCCGTGTATGACGCAGATCCCCAGGTCTGCCTCATCGAAGGCGGGATTGTCGGAGACAGAGTCCCCTATGTAGACCAGAGAGCCTTTCACTCCCAACAGCTGGGCGAGTGTTCTCACTGCGGCGCCCTCGTCCGGCCTCCCTGCGAGCGCGTCGATGAACGGTTCAGGGGGCGCATACCTAACGTACAGGTTCCTCGAGCGAAGCTCTCTCAAGAGAGCTTGTATGAAATCGTCATGAGGCGCGGTGCCGTATCTCCAGTCGACGCACAGTCCAAGAAGCTCCCCGTCTGCTCCCCGCTTGGTCTCCACGGTGAACCCTGGAGGAAGTCGCCGCTGAATATCTTCCAGAATCGATTCCTGTATCCGAACCCGACTGCGGAAAATTCGGCCGTCCGCCAGCCGGACTTCCAGCCCCCCGACGCAGGCCCAGCCGTTCGCGAAAGGAACTCTCGTGTGGATGAAATCGTAGTCCTTCATCGTGACTATCGCGACGGGAACGTGCGCCGCTATCCGTGTAAGGGTTCCGACGAGCTCGTCCGGGATTCGCGAGAGTTCTCGACTGGTGTCCATCCTGGCCAGCGTCCCGTCATAATTGCAGAAGACAGCCCCGACCTTCATCGACTTGTTGTGCATTTACTTCGGTTAAATAACTTATCTCAACCCGTGGGCCGTTTTGTGGCAGAATTTCACACTGCGAGGGAGGCTCCACAATAATCGGACGGCTCGTCCGTGGCATGAGGGAGCAGTGAACCTCCGCCTCTTTTCCCGACGGCACCTGAGGGGGACCGGAGAGCTCCCCTACTTTGGGAACTAAGCATCGGCGGCTCGACGGCTCGGGAGCCCGGCCGTCCTTTCCAACTAACCCTTCTGCCGTGACCCACCCCTCCTCTTCAGCGATGCCACCAGCTCTGTGAGCATCTCCTTGGCGTCTCCGAAGACCATCATCGTGTTGGGCAGGTAGAACAATTCGTTGTCGACCCCGGAGAAACCCGGCCTCGTCGAGCGTTTGATGAAGACGACCGTCTTCGCCTTGTCGACGTCAAGTATGGGCATCCCATACAGAGGTGAGTCGGCCTTGGTTCTCGCCGCAGGATTGGTGACGTCGTTCGCTCCGACGACGATGGCCACATCAGTCTCCGGGAACAACGGGTTGATCCGATCCATCTCCCAGAGCTCCTCGTACGGAACCTGGGCGTCTGCCAGGACGACGTTCATGTGGCCTGGCATTCTCCCCGCCACCGGATGAATGGCGTACTTCACGTCGATCCCCCGCCGCTGAAGCACGTCTGCGAGCTCCTTCACTACGTGCTGAGCCTGGGCGACGGCCATCCCGTACCCGGGGACGACGATTACTGACCTCGCATCTTCAAGAACCGTCGCTACGTCCTCCGGCGTGTACGCCTGCACCGAACGCGCGGCTTGGGCTGTGCTGGTTGACCCTGCCGTGATCCGTGACCCCACCCCGCCGAAGAGGACGTTGGCGAAGGAACGGTTCATCGCGCTGCTCATTATCACCGCCAGTATGAAACCAGAGGAGCCATCGAGCGCCCCCGCGACTATCAGGACCTTGTTGTCGAGGACGAAACCGAGCGCCGCAGCTGAAATCCCCGCGTACGAATTCAGAATCGCGATGACAGTCGGCATGTCTGCTCCCCCGATCGCCAAGACGAGGAGAAGACCGAAGAGAAGCGCGAGTCCGGCCATGATGGGTAGCACAAACTCCTGCGTCGGGTTGAGAGCGAGGTAAACGCCCAGGGCGACCGCCGCCCCAAGAGTCGAGAGGCTCACCAGGTTTCTCCCCCTGTAGACGAAGGGTCTGCCGGGAATGAGTCCCTGGAGCTTGGCGAAGGCGACGCAGCTTCCGGTGAACGTCAGGAACCCCAGTATCATCTCGGCCGAAAGGACTGACACAGTGAACAAGTCGATGTCTGGGAGGTCCTGATAGTACTCTGCCGCTCCCACGAGTGCCACCGCCAGCGAACCGAACGCGTGAGACATCGCCGTCCTCTGCGGAACAGCCGTCATCGGAACCTTCAGGGCGATTGGTGTCCCCAGGACCGTGCCGACGAGAGTCGCCCCCACGAGCAAGTCGGTCCTCTGAATCTGAAAGGCAGCGAGCGTCGAGAGGATTGCGATTGCCATTCCGGCGGTGGCGCTCCAGTTGCCGAGTCGGGAGGTCTTCACTTCGCTCATCCATCTCAGGGAGAGGATGAAGAGGACAATCGAGAGGATGTACAGGTACTCGACGGGAAGTTCTGTCATTTCCTCTGCCTGCGCCTGAACAATCTCAGGATGCGGTCGGTGATCATGAAGCCGCTGACGATGTTTGTCGCTGCTAGCGCGACCGCGACGGTCACGAGCGTGAGGATAAAGTCGTTCTTCGGTCCCACCATGACGATGAGGGCAGCCACGATGGAAACCGAGGAGATTGCGTGAGTGAGCGACATCAGAGGCGTGTGGAGAAGGCGAGAAACGTGCCTGATGAGTTCCGTCCCGAGAGAGGTGGCAATCAGGAAGATCAGCAGGTTCACGACGACGTCAGCCTGGGAGACCCCTACCACTAGGGTCTCCTCTGCTCGAGCGCCAGCTTCGTGGGCTGGTGCAAGACCTCGCCGCCTTGAATCACGAGCGGTCCTCGCATCAACTCGTCCTTCAGGTCGATGGTCAAGCTGCCGTTCTTGAGCATCGTCAGTAGGAATGAGGTTATGTTTCTTGAGTAGAGCTGGCTCGCCTGTGGCGCCATCGTCGAAGGGAGGTTCAGGGGGCCGTGGATGGTCACCCCGTGCTTGACGACGGTTTTTCCGGGCTCCGTCAGGGCGCAGTTGCCGCCCTGCTCCGCCGCCAAGTCTACCACGACCGACCCTGGCCGCATCCCCCTGATGGCCTCCTCAGAGATCAGCTGAGGGGCGCGCTGCCCCGGGACCAGAGCGGTGGTGATTACCACGTCTGAAGCCTCAGCGTGCTCAGCCAAGAGTCTCTGCTGTTTAGTGTAAAACTCTTCGGATTGAGCCTTCGCATACCCTCCCGCGTCCTGCGCCTCCTTTGCCTCGACAGGCAGTTCGACGAACCTGGCGCCAAGGCTAGCGACCTGCTCTTTCACAGCGGGACGCACGTCATACGCTTCTACGATGGCTCCGAGTCTCCTGGCCGCGGCAATCGCTTGCAACCCCGCGACGCCGGCGCCCACTACAAAGACCTTCGCTGCGGGGATGGTTCCGGCGGCGGTCATCAGAAGAGGGAACAGCCTGGGAAGAGAGTCCGCCGCTATCAGGACTGCCTTGTATCCTGCAAGGGTGGCCTGCGAGGAGAGGGCATCCATCGACTGCGCTCGGCTTATCCTCGGCATGAGTTCCATCGCAAAGACAGTCGTTCGGCGGGCCGTCAGCTTCTTGACGGCTTCTATGTTCGCCATCGGATAGAGGAACGAGATCAGGGTAGAGCCCTCCTTGAGGAGTCCCGCCTCCGACGGGGTCGGTGGCATTACCTTGAGGATGAGGTCCGCTCCTCCGTAGAGGGACCTCGCGTCGTCGGTGATTATTGCCCCCTTCTCCTCGTAGGCAGAGTCGGGGTAGCCCGCCGGCTCCCCGGCTCCTCGCTCCATCGTTACTTGCAGTCCAGCCAGTTTAGAGATGTTCTCGGGGACGAGCGAAACTCGCTTTTCGCCCGGAGTCGTCTCCCGGGGAATTCCGGCGATCAATAGCCGACCTCCTTTTACCTGACGAGTTTAACGTTTGCTTGAATGAATGAGTGAAGCCGGCTTGTTGCCGACAAAACATGCGGCGGCGAGCACGACCGTTCACCCGGGGTGGTCAACAGAAAACTATCAAGAACACTCCGTCTGACCTACTAAGTCCAAGTTTACTACCGTTTTTATATACCGGAGCCGCAGTATAGTTACTGGAGGATAAAAAAATGAGCAACACAACAAGTTCGTCCAGGGCTGCGGCTCTCCAGGGGATTCTTCGTCGCTGTCCGAGATGCGGGAAGACTTCCCTCGTCGAGGATGAGGAGAGCGGGGAGCTAATATGCAGTAATTGTGGGTTCGTCCTCAAGGAGAAGATTGAGGAGGAAGGCCCCGAGTGGAGGAACTCTCCCAGGGACGAGGGGGGAGAGGACAAGAGCAGGACAGGGTTGCCGACCTCGATCGCTTCCCACGACATGGGCCTCGCCACGATAATAGGACGCGCCGATAGGGATGCGATGGGAAAATCAATCACGGGTTCCATGAGAAGCACGGTGGACCGGCTCAGGATTTGGGATAACAGGAGCCAGGTGAATCAATCTCAAGACAGGAACCTCCGACAGGCTTTCAGGGAGTTGGACAGGCTCGCTGATAAGCTTACTGTCCCCGAGGCTGTTAAGGAGAGGGCGGCTTACATCTACAGAAAGGCACTAGAGAGAGGGCTGATCAGGGGGAGGTCGATCTCCTCACTCATCGCCGCTTCACTCTACGCCGCGTTCAGGGATTCCGACACACCGAGGAGCCTGAAGGACGTCGCGGCAGTCACTCTCCTCAGGAAGAAAGACCTTGCGAGAGACTACAGAATGCTTCTCAGAGAATTGGACGTCAAGATGCCGGTAAGCGACCCAGCAAGGAATGTCGCGAGGATCGCCTCCGCTGTTGGACTGTCGGAGAAGACAAGGCGGAGGGCGATCGAGATTCTCAGGACGGCCGGGGAAAAGGAGCTCTCCGCAGGGAAGGATCCTGTGGGACTGGCAGCCAGCGCACTGTACATCGCGAGCACGCTCGAAGAGGACGGGAAGACCCAGAAAGAGATCGCCAAGGCCGCCGGAGTGACTGAAGTTACAATTCGCAACAGGTACAAGGGCCTCATCCAAGCGCTTGGTCTTCTACCCTCACAAGAGGTGAAGACACCTGTCCAAGAGTGAGCCAGGAACCAAGGTCTTGGAAGATTCCATGTACGAATGCGTGAGGTGTGGAAAGAGGACGACCGCCAAAGAGCTATCAAAGCTGCCCCGGGCTCGCTGCATCTGCGGATACGCAGTCTTCACGAAGAGTGCACCGGTGACCGAGAGACGGCTAAGGGCTGTCTAGCCGCCCTCTCGATGCCTGGGGGTCACTTCACGGCTCCTTTACGGTCAAGTCGACGGCTATCTCAGCAATGTCTGAGCCGTATTCCCCGACCCGCCTTATGCTCTCTAGGATCAGTTTAATCGAGCCGAAGGTGTCTGGGTCTGTCTTCATCGCCAGCAGCTCCCCGCTGATTTTCTCGTCGAGCTCTTTCACCCTCCTCGTCAGGCCGATTGCTTCGTTCGCGAGCTTTCGGTCTAGGCGGAGGAGCGAGCTGACAGAGTCGCCAAACTCCTTTAGGGAGAGGTCGCTCATCTTCTCGACCTCCTTCATCGCTTTCTCGGCCGCGCCTTCCCGAACGCCCGAGACCAGCTCTGCTACAGCCGCGGCGTGATCGCCTACTCTCTCCACGCTCTTCACGGCGAGCCTGTAGCCGAGGCAGTCCCTCGCCGAGGTCAGACCGATGTTCTCGATTATCGACCGGTTCCTCACCGCCAGGTTGAGTTGTCTCAGTATGAAGTGGTAGAACCTATCGACCTCGTCGTCTCTGGCGACGACCTCTCCCGCCAGCCCTTCGTCGCCGCCACGCAGAGCCGCCACCGCATCCTTCACCATCCCGGATGCGACGATCGACATTCTCTCGAGAGCCTTCTTCAGCGGGAGGTCCGCGTAGCCCGATAGGCACTGGGTCGTCATCCCGTTGGCGTTCTCCTCGATTATCTCGATCCCCACGAGCTTCCTCCTTATCGCCTCCCTCATGTACGAGCGAAGCCCCGGGTCGTACCTCGGGGAGCGGAGCCTGACGATGTCGTATCCCGCGAGGTAGTAAGAGATGAAGAGGCGGAGGGCCGCGTCCTTGTCCGTCTCCTGAGTGATCTCGATCGTCGCCTCGCTCTTCTCCGCCTCTGCCAACTCACGCCTGGGGACGATCAGAAGCGACATGTCCGCCTGGGGGAGGACCTGCACCGAATCCTTCGCTTTCAGCCCTACGTCCTTCACCCACGTCTTCGGGAGGGAGACGACGAAGCTGTTGCCTCCTGTAACCTGCACCTTCCTTGTCTCCAAGGCGATCGTGAGGCGACTATAGTGCCTCTATATATCCTGTCATCCACAATAGATTCCTTCGGACAACGATATATCATCTGGATTCCGCCGAGCCCTCGAGAAACAAGATGAACCTTCAAGAACTGAATGGAGTGAGTCAGACCGCCACGGCGGTTCATGGTCCGACAAGGGTTGAGGGGAGAAGGTAGGCGTCGACGGAGCAATGGGACTAAGAGAATGGATAATTCCGCAGGATAGAGCCTTCTTCGATCTTCTGGAGAAGGAATCCGAGAACGTTGCGGTAGGCGCACAGAAACTGGAGGAGGCGATAGGAGAGTTCGACAGGATGGACGAAAGACGGAAGGAGCTGAAAGACATCGAGCATGTCGGAGATGACATCGTGCACCAGATATACGACAAGGTGAATAGGAGCTTCATTACTCCAATAGACCAACAGGACATAATAAAACTCGCAACGCTTTACGACGATGTCCTCGATTTCATCTACGCTGTGATGAACAGGATCGTGCTCTATGAGGTGAGGGAGTCGACCCCGACCATGTTGAAGCTGGCTCAGTTGGTTAGCCGCTCCGTTGACGAAATTCACGCCGCTTTCATCTCTATGCGTAGGGTTGACGAAGATGAGATAGACAAACGATGCAGAGAGATCGACAGCCTAGAGAACGAAGCAGACGTCCTGTTGAATGATGCTGTGGCCGAACTCTTCAAGGAGAAGGACGTGATTCAAATCATGAAACTGAAGGAGATATACGAGCATCTGGAAACCGTGACAGACAAGTGTGAAGATGTGAGCTTTGTTCTTCGGGATGTCGTTATGACGCGCAGCTAGGGAGTTCAACAATTGATCACGCCGCTGGTAGTCGGCATCATAGCGATAGCGTACTTTTTTGATTTCTTCAACGGTTTCCATGACGCTGCCAACTCAATATCGACGGTGGTGTCGACGCGAGTGCTTCCTCCCTTCGCCGCAGTCTCGCTTGCAGCTCTCTTCAACTTCGTCGCATTCCTCGTATTTGGGGTTGCAGTGGCCAAGACGATAGGTGCAGGCCTAATCAAGCCGGGGGTGGTTGATCAATATGTCGTACTCGCTGCGCTTGTCGGGGCGATTCTGTGGGACGTTATCACGTGGCTTCTAGGGCTGCCGACCAGTTCGTCGCATGCCTTGATCGGAGGCCTCGTGGGAGCTGGGGTGACCAAGGCCGGGCTCGGAGCTCTCCTCTTCTCCAGCCTGAACGTGACCGTGACTTTCATGATTCTTTCGCCATTAATCGGTTTTGCCCTTGCGTTCACAATCATGGCAGCGATGATAAGACTCTTCTTCAGGAGGTCGGCTCACGGGGTAAACCGCTACTTCAGGAGACTGCAACTCGTCTCCTCTAGCCTTGTGAGTCTCAGTCATGGCACCAACGACGCCCAGAAGACCATGGGAGTGGTAACCGCTCTGCTCGTCTCCACCGGCAACCTCTCGAGCTTCGTGGTACCCCTGTGGGTTGTCTTGATGGCTCATTCGGCGATTGCTCTGGGCACCCTCTTTGGAGGGTGGAGGATTGTTAAGACACTCGGATTCAAGCTGACAAAGATGGACCCTGTACACGGATTCTCTGTCGAGACTTCGGCGGCTTCTGTGATAATAGGTTCCTCTTTGTTGGGGATACCCGTTAGCACGACCCATTGCGTTAGCGGTTCCGTGTTGGGATCTGGGGCTACATTGGGTGTATCGGCTGTCAAGTGGGGCGTCGCAAGAAGAATAGTTTGGGCCTGGCTCCTTACGATTCCGGCATCTGCTATCATCGCATGGCTGACATACACTGTCATTATGCCGTTTGTTTAGAAGCGAACCGACGCGAAGTTCTGGTTCTCTGTAATCTTGACGCCCTTTGCTTGGAGCTCCGAATGAAGCTTCTGCACCAGTTTCGCATTCAGGGCGACTTCAGGCGGAACAACCCCGACCCCCTGCACCTCCCCGTTTCCGACCATCCTCGTCACTATCGAACAGGTGAACCCGGTGGTCTTCCCCATCGAAGTAATCTTCTTCTTCCTGTCGTAGTAGTCTACCATCTCGTAAGTTATGCTTGCCCTAGCCGGCCCCTTTCTTCCAATAACCTCCACTCGCATCACCGTCAGGTCTTCCGGGGGTCCTGAGCTGAGCACCCTCGACAGAAGTTCACTCGAAACATCGATCGGAGTGACCGCGGCTCCGTCGAGGGTCACTTTCTCTTTTGAAAAGAGACCCATCTCGATCAGAAAACGAATCTTCTCGGCGTGTCCGGGCCACCTGACCGTCTTCTCGTCGAGAATCTTCATCTCCTTCATCGAGTAGAGGAGCGTCGCCAGGCCATCTGTGCAGAAGGCCTCGCATTTCCCGATCGGCGCCGAGAAGATAACCTTCCCCACCGTATCAAAAGGCTTCACCTTGACGATTTTTCCGTCCCTGATTATCCTGGCGTCTTCGAGGTACTCCCGGAGCAAACCCACCATCGAAAAGACTAGCCTGTACCCCAGGGGCGGCTTCGGGTGCTGCGGCAGCCCTCCGACGAAGATGTGTCCCTCGACCGCCTCGTCGAGCATCCTCGCCCCGTTGGCGAGAAGAATCCCAGCGAGGCCAGGGGCGAGTCCGCATCCGGGGATGAGAAGCGCGCCTCTCTTCTTCGCCGCTGCCTCCAATCCCATCTGCTCGTCCTCGAAGGCTATGTCAACCATCTTCGTCCGTGCCTCAACGGCCGCCCTGTTTGCCAGGTTCACTGCCCCGTGGGGGAGGGCCGACGCGACGACGTCGAATTCTCGGAGGAAGCTCACGATTCTCTTCGTGTCCTTCACGTCGAGAACTTCAGTGGTCAGCTTCCTGCTAGCGGTCATCCTTCTGGCTCGGGCGAGTCTCTCCGGGTTTAGGTCTGCGACGACAACCCGGTCAACGTCATCTGAGCGAGCGAGATCCCATGCGATCACAGAGCCCATGAGCCCAGAACCGAGCACAGCCGCCTTCATTAGCGGGAGTGCGAATCTTTGGCGATTTTAAGGCTTGGGTGAGTCAATGAGTGATGGAACCAAAAGACCTTTTTACGGAATCGTAGTAGAAGGATCTTCGAACTCACATGATGGACCTGAAACTCTCCCTCGACGAGCCAGTGACGAAATACATGTCCAAGTACGTCTTGTACCTTCCCGAGGCGAGCACGGTGGCGGAGGCTGCCAGGTCAATGCAGAAGAATGGGATCGCGGCAGCTATCGTCACGAAGAACGGAAAGCCGGTCGGCATAGTCACCGAGCGAGACATCCTCTACAAGGTCGTCGCGGGAGGAATGGACCCGCGAAAGGCGAAGGTTTCCGAGATAATGTCGTCTCCGATACAGACGATAGAAGACGGCTCCAAGGCGGGCGAGGCCTTGGCGAAGATGACGAGACTCGAGATAAGGCGGCTGGCTGTGCTGCACGAGGGGAAGATAATTGGACTCGTGGTGCAGAAAGGAATCATCGCCGGGAGCTTGAGGGAGCAAGTCCCCCTCCCGGAGCTGTTGAGCCCGAACGAATTCAGGTGTCCCTACTGCGACCAAATTCTGGATAGCGCCGAGGCTGTCTCGAAGCACATCGACCGACTTCACATAGGGTCGGGACTGCTTCAGGGCGACCTGAGAAAGTGGTGAAACGTTACCCGGATAGGTAGGTCCTCGTAGTCTCGGCCAGCCAGAGTATTCCCTTCTCAAAGAGGTCCAGCCTGATGCTCTCGTTGGGGGCGTGAATAGCGTTGTCGGGCGGCGAGACTCCTATCGAGACCGCCGGAATCTTGTACCTCTGTGTGAACACGTACAGAGGTCCCGTCCCCGGCTCCGAAAGCCTGACGACGCTCTTCTTCCCGAAGACGATTTCCCCGCCCTTGATCGATGCCTGTGCGAAGGGGTCTCCGAAGCTCGTACGCGCCGCGGGTTCCATGCTCTCGACCTCCACCATAACGTCTCCGAACCCCCTTTCCTTCAAGAAGTCCTTGAAGCGGCCCAGGAGTTCCTGCGGGTCTTGGTTCGGGACGAGACGGAAGTCCATCTTGCAGTGTATCTCCTTGGGCAGGACCGTCTTCGAACCGGGCCCTGTGTAGCCAGCCCAGATGCCAGCGATGTTCGACGTCGGGCGCCTCGCAAGAGCCTTCTTCGCCTGAGAGGCGGTGATCCCGCCGACGAAACTCTGGGCCCCGTAGTGACGCTTGAAACTCTCCGCATCGAAAGGCTCCTCCTCGAGAACCCTTTCGTCTTCCTCCGTAAGGTTCTCGACCTTGTCGTACCATCCAGGGACCGAGACGCGCTCGTCTTCGTCCTTGATCAGGTTAAGGAGGCGAATGAGCCGCCAGGGGGCGCTCGTGAGGGCTGCCGCGTAGCTGCTGTGGGCGTCGATGCTGAGAGACTTCACTGCTAGCTCGAGGTAGATCATCCCCTTTACTCCCAACCCCACTATCGGCCTCCCCTCCTCGTCGACGCCCCCCCATTCCCAGAAGACCGCATCGGCCCTGAACAACTCCCGATTCTGAGAGACGTAGTCGTCCAGGTGCACGCTTCCCACCTCCTCTTCCCCCTCGAAGCAGAACTTCAAGTTGCAGGGAGGCTCTCCGTTCACCTTCAGATAGCTCTCAAGAAGTTTCAACCTCGACACCAGCTCGC
>VBPQ01000006.1:0-8208 GCA_005877185.1 Nitrososphaerota archaeon | reverse complement strand
GGAGACTTCCAGAGGTCGAGCGGCTCCTCCGGCTGGACATCGTAGTGGTTGTAGAAGAGAATCGTCTTCTTCGAATCGCCACCCTTCATCTCCCCGTAGAGCAGCGGAGCGACCCCCTCCTCCCCCCTGAGCACCCTCGTCCGGATCCCGGCCTCCTCCATCATCTTCTCGACGAGAATCGCGCACTCCTCTATCCCCTCGTTTCTCGCCGAGACGCTCGGCTGGGAGGCCAACCTCGCAACTTCTTTCGCAAACTTGTTCAGGTTGTCGTGAACGTACCTTTCGAGCTTCTCATCGAGCAATGATTCGAGCTCCTGCTGAGGCTGTCAACAACCCGGCCAAATTAAGGTTTAGAATCGTGGCAGGGATACTATTCGCCCGCACCCAGTTTGAAGCGACGCATACTCACGTTTTGCTGGTCACCGTCTTTTGTCGGCCTTTCAGTGAGACCACAGCATCTAACAAGAGCAGCAAGAAGACAACCGCCACCAAAGTGAAGGCGAGTGTTGCATAGTCTATGCCGAGCAGCCTTGTTGGATAAGTTATCTCCACCGGCTGTCTTGTCGCGTCCAAAGCCCCACCGGAGTAGGTTTGTACAATCAAGAAGGTCTCGATCGCCGCGAGGAACAGACCCACATCGGGATTGCGCAAGCTCAGGAAGAAGGTAGCGCTCATCCCGGGCAGGATTTCCCTTCCGTTCCAACTGACACCACCGATGACTCCCGGCTGTGGAGGGAGCCTCATCGCGACCCAGCCAACTTCGCTCGCAGATTCGTTAATCAGCTCGAAATCCGTAGGTATGTAGACGATTACCCCTGTCGCGGACGCATTGCGACCGTTGGTGACTTGAATTTCGTAGCTGTCCGTCATTCCACCTATGCTTGTTGGAACAGAACCGTGAGCCTTTGTGTGGGTGTAATGAGGTTCGACCGTCGCGCCTGCAAAAACTTGACACGGCAGAGAAAGAACCATGATGACCAGTGTCAGCGAGGCACCAATGCGACGCGCCCCCCCGACGGATCTCGCGTGTCTCTGCACTTGTCTCACGTGCCCTGCAGTTCGTCTGATCTGTACCTGCGATTGACCTCCGACTTACTAATCTTTCCATTGATCATGGCTCTAAGGAGCGGCCTGTTAACCCGGAGGAGACCGAAATAGAGGTGGCCAACCACAAGGGCGATCAGACCGAACCCGAAGACGTCGTGTATTACGGTTGGTCGCCACCACGGCTCTATCTGAGAGTGTAAGAACCAGAGGACATTCCACCATGAAGCGTAGAAATACTGGTAGATTCCGGTGAAAGCCAGTACGGCGGAGGACACGATTAGGTAAAGATGGAACGATTTCATGAAAGCATCATACTTCGACATCCTCGGATAATTCCTGCTCATTGAGAAGAAGTTCCGGCCGCGAAGCAGCCCGTCTCGAAAATCCTGCAGGCTAGGCCACATTCGACGGAGGGCTCGGAGCCTCTTCACATCCCACGCGACGTGAATACCAAGCAGAACTGCAAAGGAAGCAGAAAAGATTACGTGTGCGAGCACATAAGACGGAAAGGCAGAATGTAGAGGTATGCCTAGAGCGTCGGCGATTGGCGCGAAGGTGGAGGGATCGTACAAGGCAAATCCGGTGATGATGATCATCGCCAAGACTGCCAGCGTTGCCCAGTGAAACAGTCTCTGGACTCTGTCAAATACAGTCAAATCTTTCGTGGCCTCCGCTCGCGGGGGTTCATTCACGAAGGCTGGAGTGAAGATACGACGCGTCCAGTGCAAGATCAGCCCTAAGCTGAAGAGTCCCAAGATGCCATATGCAATTATCTCAGGCGCTCCGTGCGGCACGAATTCAGCCCCCTTCCCACGCGACGCGTCTTGCGGTGGGAGACGCATTCGTTTGGACTGCCGTCACTTCGGATGGCCATACCGATGGGGGTCTGCGTCGAACTTCTGCTTGCATCCCGGTGAACAGAAGTAGAAGATTCTCCCCTCGTGTTCCGACGTAAGCTTTGTCTTTCTTTCGTCTACCATCATTCCGCAGACAGGGTCTTTTTGCATGTGCCACTCCTTTAAACACAGACCGACGTCGCCACTTATTAGACATTTTTCACCTGTGAATCCGGCGTCCGTGAACCTGATGGGATGCGCCATCGGGAGAGTAGGAGAGAATTGGCGACCACCGTTACTGAACTGAACGCCATCGCTGCGCCCGCCAAGAAGGGGAGGAAGGAGTACACAGAGACACCGTAGAAAGGGATCAGGACTCCTCCGGCCAGTGGAATTAGAGCTGTGTTGTAGCCAAAAGCCCAGAGGAGGTTCTGCTTTATCTTGCTCAGCGTTGCCCTGCTGAGCTTTATCGCACCAACTACATCCATCAGTCTGTCCTTGATGAGTATGATACCGCCAGTCTCCTTCGCTACGTCGGTGCCACTGCCTATTGCGATTCCGATGTTGGCCTTCGCAAGCGCTGGTGCGTCATTCACACCATCACCGACCATCGCCACTGTCCTCCCCTGCGCCTGTAACTTCTCGATGATTCGTTCTTTCTCCTGCGGGAGTAGGTTAGCGTAGAAGGTGGCGATTCCAACCCTCCTCGCAATCGCTCCCGCTGTCCTATCGTTGTCGCCCGTGAGCATGATCGTCTCGACATTCATCTTGCGCAGCTCCGAGATGGCGTGTTCAGCATCGGGCTTCAGATTGTCAGCGACCGCTATGATTCCCAAAACGTCTTTGTTTGCGGCCACAAATACGACCGTATTACCATCCGCTTCCAGCGCGGACGCACGAGCATCGACTGTCGATAAATTGATGCCATTTTCTCTCATGAACTCTCTCTTACCGAGGCGGACAAGTTTGTCCCCGACTCTTCCAACTACACCAAGTCCCGGAAATGACTGAAAGTCAGTCAAGGCCTGAAGTTTCAACTGCCTCTTCCGGGCTTCGGAGACTATCGCCTCGGCTAACGGGTGTTCTGATGCCGCCTCGACAGTTGCACCCAGCGAAAGCACTTCATGCTCGTCGCCTTCGACTTCAGTCACGGTAGGTCTTCCGACGGTCATCGTGCCGGTCTTATCAAGGAGGACTGTATCTACCTTTCCTGCCATCTCGAGCGCCTCTCCACTCTTCAGTAAGATCCCGTTTTGGGCACCCTTTGCGGTTCCCACAAGCAGGGCGGCGGGCGTAGCTATTCCAAGCGCGCAGGGACAGGCAATAATGACGACCGAGACGAAGATTAGGATAGAGGTCGCCACTGAGATCCCTCCGAGTAGGTACCAAATTAGAGAGGATGCAAAGGCTATCCCCACGACCGCCGGCACGAAATACTCAGCAATCTTGTCCGCCAGGCGCTGAATGGGCGCCTTTCCAGCTTGCGCCTCCTCGACCATTCTGCTAATCTGGGAGAGTACCGTGTCTTCGCCAACCTTGGTCGCCTCAGCCCTGAAGTATCCCGCTCTGTTTATCGACCCGCCAATCACTTCGCTGCCCGGACCTTTCTCAACCGGGATGCTCTCCCCCGTTATGATTGACTCGTCGATAGAGGTTCGGCCCGAAGTAACCCTTCCATCCGTCGGAATCCTCTCCCCGGGCTTAATCTCGAAGATATCACCTACGCTCAACTCCTCAACTGGAACATCAACTACGCTGTCGCCCCTGACCAGATGCGCGACCGTAGGCTTCATCTCGAGAAGTTTCCTTACCGCGTCTGACGCGCGGTCCTTCGTAAGGTGTTCGAGAAGTCTTCCAGTGAGGATTAGCGTTATGATGACCGCTGCAGTGTCGTAGTACACGCCCTCGGTTCCAAAGAACGAAGGGAAGAAGGTCGCTACTGCGCTGTAGCCGAATGCGGCCGAGGTGCCGAGCGCTATCAGCACATCCATGTTGCTGGTGAGGCTCTTCACCGCATGGTACGCCCCTCGGTAGAACCTCGATCCGGCAACGAATTGGACCGGCGAAGCCAGTAGGAGGAGGACCAAATTGTTGGCGTAGGCCGGCAGAATCGGGAGGTAGGTTATAGCGAGAATGGCTATTGTGAGCACCGACCCCACTCCCACCAGAGTCTTGAGCTTCCCCAGTTCCGCAGCCGGGGTAATGAACTCCTTCATGCAGGTTTCACTGCAGAAGTAGAACGTAACGCCTCTTACCTCGGCCTTGAGGGCGTCATCTCTTTCTTCCACAGACATGCCACAGACTGGGTCTTTCGCGATCTCACACCACCTCTTGCTACGTCGATACTATACAAATGAAAGTATTTATACTATTCGTTGTATAGTAACACGCATGCACACCCATCAAGAACTGGAGTGCCCCTTCGAAGACCTTCTCGCCCTAGTCTGCAAGAAGTGGCCTCTGCTGGTCATGGCTACGGTCGGGAAGAAGGGAGAGCGCAGGTTCGTCGAGCTCATGAGCGACCTCGAGGGTATCAGCCCTCGGTCACTATCTCAAGTTCTCGGGGAGCTGACCGGCCTGAATCTCCTTGTTAGGAAGGACTACAGGGGGATCCCACCGAGAGTTGGCTACAGCCTGACGAAACAGGGGAAGGAGCTCACCAGGGCGGTGCGTCCGCTCCTCGAGTGGGCCTCCGAGATGAGGCCCGAGAAGGACTGCCCCATTCTCAAGACGATAAGAGGGTCCTGAGCCTACTGCTTAGACAAAGAACGAAGGAGTCTTCTGTTTAAAATACTCCCGCCTCGTGGCTTCGTGAGAAGGTCTTGCCTCGAGCGAAGGCGGGGGAAGAGGCGTCAAGGAAGGCAGTGAGGTACTCAGCGTTTTACGGAGGCAAGGTCGCCACGACGCCGAAGGTACCGATCCGCTCTCTCGACGACTTCTCGATCTGGTACACCCCCGGGGTGGCGGCTGTGTCGAAGATGATCCAGCGGGACGTCGAACTCTCATTCGAATACACGAATCGGTGGAACAGCATCGCGATCATCACGGACGGGAGTCGTGTCTTGGGTCTCGGAAAGATCGGGCCCGAGGCCGCCCTCCCTGTGATGGAGGGAAAGTCGCTCATCTACAAGTATCTCGGTGGGGTAGACGCCTTCCCCCTCCCGATCAGGGTTGCGGACGTCGAGAAATTCGTCGAGACGGTGAGCTCCCTCGAGCCTGCCCTCGGCGGGATAAACCTCGAAGACACCGAGTCTCCCAAGTGTTTCGAGATCCTCGAGAGGCTGAGGGGTCAGATGAACATCCCTGTTTGGCACGACGACCAGCAGGGCACAGCGGGTGTTATCCTAGCGGCCATCTACAACTCACTGGAGCTGACCGAGAGGGAGATTGGTGAAACAAGGATCACCCTTCTCGGGTCCGGTGCCGCGAACATCTCTGCGGTCCGTCTGCTCGGTGAAGCTGGGGCAGACAAGAAGAAGATGATTGTGGTGGACTCGAAGGGAATTCTCCATCCGGAGAGAGAGGACATGGACCAGCTCTTGCTGAGGAACAGGTGGAAGTATGAGGTCGCGCTGGCGACGAACGGTGGCAGGGTTAGGGGAGGCCTCGAGGAGGCGCTGAAGGGGGCTGACGTGCTTGTCGCCGCGGCGGCCCCGGGGCCCCATCTGGTAAAGAAGCGTGAGGTGGCGGGGATGGCGAGAAGGGCGATCGTCTTTCTGTTGGCAAACCCCGTGCCGGAGATGTGGCCCAGCGATGCCATTGCCGCGGGAGCGGAGATAGTCGCGACTGGTCGGTCTGACTTCCCGAACCAGGTCAACAACAGCATCCTCTTTCCGGCCATCTTCAGGGGCGCGCTGGACGTTCGGGCGAGGACGATTACGGATGGCATGGTGATCGCGGCCGCGAGGGAGATCGCCCGTTTCGCGAAGGACAAAGGGCTCACCCCCAAGAGGATAATCCCCACGATGCTCGACTGGGAGGTCTATCCCAGGGTCGCGGCGACGGTCGGCGTAAAGGCCCAGGAGGAGGGGGAGGCGAGGAAGAGGGCATCGAAGTTAGAGCTGGGGAGACACGCGCGAGAAATAATAGAGCGCTCGAGAAAGACGCTCAGAATCTTGCTGGAGAAGAGGATTATTCCACCCCCACCTCGCTAAGCCTAAAACGATGCGGGAGCATAGAGAAGCGATGGAGGAAATCTCGGTTAGGGAGGCGACGCGGGAGGACGTCGAAGAGGCCGCGAATCTGGTCGTCAGAATGAAGAAGCTTAACAACGAATTTGACCCTCTCTTCACCGTCGTCGACGACGCTCCCGAGAGGGCTCAGAGCTATCTCTCGAAGTCGCTCGGGTCGAAGAGCGCCCTAGTTCTGGTGGCAGTGAAAGGGAAGAGGGTGGTCGGAGTCTTGCGGGCAGAGGTCAGGGAGAGGAACTTCTACAAACCCACTGTGGGCGGCAACATCACAGACTTCTACATCCTTCCGGAGCACAGGCGGAAGGCTCTCGGAAACACCATGCTTGAGCGTGCTTCCAAGGCTCTCCAGAAGCTCGGCGCACAGGTCGTCACCGCGGAGTTCCCCGCGCGAAATGAGATAGCCGTGAAATTCTACTCGAAGAGGAACTTCAGGGCCTTGACCAACATCTACGCTGAGTCGAGAGAGTAGTCGAACGCCGTCTCCACCTCAGAGCTGCCCTGCCATCGGTTGACTGGAGCAATAGCACGAGGTCCCTCCGCTCATAAAATCGAGAGTGCCAAAGTCAAGCCTGGAGGATCAATCAACGAACTCACCTCTTCTTTGAGGAGAAGGCCTTCAGCATTCCGTCCCCGTTAACCTCAATCGTCGTCCTGAAGCTCTTCGGGTCCTCTATCGACACCCCGCCGCTTATCGCCCACTCTTTGAAGGAGCTGTCCTCGGACGTCTCCCCCTTGACCTCGTGCGAGGAGCGCAGGTGGAAGGTCCTGGTCTTTCCCGTCAGGTTCCTCCCGTCGACGATTATCTTCAGGGAGTTCTCGTCCTGGCTGACGAACTCCACGGAGCGCGTATACCTTCTGTAGAGTCCCCCAAGAATGACGGCATACGCTGCGGTGGCCGCTAGGTCGAAGAAGCTGATAAGAATTCTCGCCGTGTACTCGAAGCTGAGCCCCGCCAGCCCCAAGTACAGCAGCGCGATGAGGAGGAGGAGCCCCATGGAGGCGGCCTTTACCCTTTGCGACTGGCCTGGTAGATACTCATAGAGAATTCCGTACGCCGCCGCGAATACGAGCGAAATGACGAATCCGAGGAAGGTGGAGTAGGGGATGTAGACGAGAACGACCGAAGAGAAGCATTCCTCCGGCGTCGGCAGCGAACCCCCAGCCACGCCTCCACAGGCCGAGGGGAGGTTCGCGGAGAGGAACTGGAGGACGTCGCCCTTGAGCGTGTAAAGTAGGAGGACGTTGAAGAGCCCGATCGACCCGGCGTAGACCATTCCAGCGAGTATCCCTGCCTTCACTCCGGCAAAGGCAGAGCCCAAGCCTCGCGCCTAGTCCTTGAGGGCTTCAAGCACTTCCTTGTCGTGCCCGTCGACCCTTACTTTCCTGAAGATCTTCTTGATTCTCCCTTCCGGGTCGATGACGAAGGTCGACCTCTCTGTACCCCAGTATGTCCTCCCGTAGTTGTTCTTTAACCTCCAGGTGTCGTAGAGCTTGTGCGCGGTGAGATCCTCATCGCTCAACAGGGTGAAGTTCAGCCCGTACTTTCTGATGAACTTGTCGTGAGAGGCGAGCGAGTCCTTGCTGACGCCGAGAATCACAGTGTCGAGCTTCTCGAACTTTGGGAGGTTGTCCCGGAAAGAGCACGCCTCCTTGGTGCAACCAGGCGTGTCGTCCTGGGGGTAGAAGTAGAGAACGACGTTCTTCCCTTTGAGGCCACTCAGCTTCACCTCTTCTCCCTCGCTTGATGGGAGGGAGAAGTCCGGCGCCGGGTCTCCCTCGTTCAGTTCCACACTCTTGTTCATCGTTTGGGCGGAGAATCACTGGTAGAAAACTTTAACCCCGTTTCAGGAACGTTCGGCCTCGTTTGTCGGTAGACGTTCACGTCCATCCCTGGACAAGGTCTTTCATTCTGAAGAACGGCCCCATCGTGAAAGCCTGCAGGTTCTTCAATGTCGATACGACACTTCTCCCAAAATCAATCGGGCAGCTCCTTGAGGAGATGGACGAGAGTGGGGTCGAAAAGGCCGTTATCCTCGGCCAGGACACGCACGCGACGCCGAACCCGGGCTTCAGGAACTACTCGATTCGAAATGATGACCTGGCGGAGATAGCCGCGAAGGGGAAGGGGAGGCTTC
>VBPQ01000117.1 GCA_005877185.1 Nitrososphaerota archaeon | reverse complement strand
AGGAGGGTCGCGAGCATGCTTAACGTTGACTTCCTAGGCGAGATTCCCCTCGAGACCAGGATAAGAGAGCAGTCGGACCTCGGCGCGCCTGTCGTCGCCGCCTTCCCGAACTCTCCCGAGGCGAACATCTTCAAGGATTTCGCCTTCCGCGTCGCCGGGATGATCAGCATTGTCGCCTACGCGAAGGCCTCTAAATGAGCGAGGACAAGCTTCTCGTCAGAGCAGAGAAAAAGCAGAAGTCGAAGAAGAGGAGGCGGGGCCCTTACAGGAAGTCATGGTCTCCTCCTCAGGTCAAGAAGAGCGCTTGACCGCTATCGCCTCTATCTCGACTCTCGAACCCCTCGGCAAGGCCGCTGCCTGAACCGTGCTTCTTGCGGGGGGGACGCTGGGGAAGTGCTTCGCGTACTCCTCGTTCATCTTTGAAAACTCGGCGAGGTCCGCCATGAAGACGGTCGTCTTCACAACCTCTTCGAGGGTGAGCCCGACCTTCGCGAGGACCTCCTTCAGGTTCGTCAGCGCCCTGTTTGTCTGCGCGACGACACCATCGACAAGCTCTCCCGTTTTCGGGTCCAGCCCTATCTGCCCTGAGCAGAAGACGTAATCTCCGGCCTCGACCGCCTGGGAATAGGGGCCAATCGGCTTCGGTGCCTTCTCCGAGTGGACAGGACGCTTCATCGTCCCAGTGGCGGTAGCACAAGGTAATAAGTCGAGAGGAAAACACGACGAGAGATTGAAGACGGCGAGGGTCGGGGTCGGGATGGTGCTGGAGGCCTTCGCGGCCGCGCTCGCGACTCTCCTGCTTCTCGTCTTCAAGATACCATGGCTTCCCCGACCGCTCGCCCTCCTCCTAGCCCAGGGAGTCATACTCTACGCCATCCACTGCCCTTCGCACTACGTCGTAGGTCGGATGGTGGGAATCAAGTTCAGCGGGCTTGCCGTCGGGCGCTCCGCGCTCAAAAAGTCTGGTTCACGGATCGTTCGACTGATTGGCGAGAGGGCCGTGACACCGGTTCTAATCGTCGACAGGGCTTCGCTGGCCAGGGTATCGCCTCTGCGCAGGAAGGCCATGTTCTATTCTGGGGTCACCGCCTCGACAGCCGCCCCCTTCCTCGTCGCGCTCTACGCCTCGCTCACGGGGGACCCAATCTCGATCTTGGCCACCCTCGTCGTGGCCATCGGCTATCTGACCTTCAACATCTTCTACTCGCCCAGGACAGGCGACGTTCACAGAGCGAGGCTACTTGGTGTTTCGCCTCAGGGTGGTTAGCAGCTGTCTCGCCATCGACTCCTCGTCTTCGAACTCTATCAGCTCCCTCCCATCCATGTGCTGCAGCATCCTCGAGACGACGCTCCCCTTCTTCGCCACCAAGACGATTCTCTTCTTCGCCAGGTAGGCCGCCATTATCTCCATCCCCACCCCCGTGCTTGGGACCGAGACGTCTGCGACGAGCACGTCGCTACTCTCCGCCCCCTTCTTGTCTCGGAGGAAGACGTTGAGGACTCGCGGGTCGGAGTTCTCTATCGGGCCGATAACCCAGGGTGAAGCGAGCTCGTAGCCCGCCTTCTCGATCATCTCCGCCATCAACCTCGCTCTGCCTAGGGCTCGATTGGCTATCATCGGGACGGAGAGGTAGGCCTTCACTGCCTGAGCGGACGGTTTCTGCGGCTAAAATCTTTCGTGGGCTGGGGCGGCGCCGCGATTATCGGCTGACGGTCCGCACAGAACGAAGCTTTTCATGTGAACACTTGCTCGGACGATGAGTGTAGCAGTAGGTGGCCCCGCAGACGTGGCAGGTGAAATAGAATCCTCTACCCAGCACCCGGCCACAGAAGCCGCAACTCGGCTCCATCCTCGTCTTGGGGTCGGAATACACCCAGTGACTCATCTTCCACTCATTCCCTTATGTTATGGACGGTATTAAGGATAGATGCACGAATTTTGCATTTCTTGCGTTATTCATGAAAATTTTCTTTTATGCGTTTTCCAACTCTTTTGGCTCACTTTCCGCCCAACCAGGAGAGTTTCGCGCTTGCCCGGAGGAGGCCGAACAGGAAGATTTGGCCGGATGTTGCGAACTATGTGGCCCGAAGACTCTCCACGACGCCTACCCAGGCCTTCGCGCAGTTTGTCGGAAGGTATCCTCCGCCCCCCAGAGCCACGATTTTGCCGGCGCAGAGGTCGTGAGCGAGTTTGTGGAGGGAGGCCGCGACCATCCTGTGCGTGGTGGGTGTGTAGTTCAGCCCCCCGATCGGGTCGCCGGCCAATCCGTCGGCACCGCACTGCAGGATGATGAACTCGGGGCTAGCTTTCCTCGCGAATTCTTCCAGCTTCGGGATCTGCTTCTCGATCTCCCCGTCGCCCGCCCCTGGCCGGAGGGGGACGTTGACCTTTGTTCCCTTCGCGTCGCCGAGGCCTGTCTCACTCTCTGAGCCGGTACCCGGATAGAGGAACCTGCCGTCTTCGTGGATATCGAAGATGAAGAGCTCCGGGTCCGACTCGTAAGAGTAGTAGACGCCGTTCCCGTGATGGACGTCGATGTCGACGTAGAGTATCCTCCCGACCTTCCGCTGGCTCCTCACCAGCTCGACCGCGACTCCTATGTCGTTGAAGACGCAGAACCCGGCGGAGGAGTCCCGGGTCGCGTGATGGAGACCGCCGACGGGGTTGAATGCGTGGTCTACCTCGCCCGACAGGACGCTCTCGACCGCGAAGAGGGTCGAGCCCACAACATACTGCGCCGCCTCGAAGACCCCCTTGTATGCGGGTGTGTCTCCCTGGTCGAGGTCGCCGTATCCCAGGCTGGAGGCCAGCTCGACGTACCTGATGTGCTCCTTCGTGTGGAAGAGCTCGATGAGGTTCTTCTCCGCCTTCTGCGGGGCGAGCCGCCTCACATCGAGGCCTTTCTTTGTCACCTCATCCCAGAACCGCTGCACCCTCGCGCTCGTGAAGGGGTGAGGAGAAGGGAAGGAGTAGAGGAGGAGTTCCTTCCCTTCGAGGACTCCAACCGTGCATGTCAAGGCTGGGCTATCTCGGCCTGGACTGCGCGATCCTTCTCGCCTTCCTGAGGTCACGCTCGTCCTTCACCCTGAAGAATGAGTAGAGCTCTGGGTCGAGCGGCTTCAGGAACTTCTCCACATCGACGTAAGATACCGAGGAGAGCTTCTCTATCAGGGAGCTCAGCACCGTCTTCTTCTTGCTACGGGCGGCCGCGCGCAGGAAGGCCTTCTTGTTGTAGGCGGCTAGCAGGGGCTCGATTTTCCCGCTCCTCCACTTCGGGACGGCGGCATCGAATCCTTTGACGCTCTCGAAGAGCTGAAAGATGACGTTGGGCTTGATGAAGGGGGCGGAGGAGGGGACGACGAGACAATCCTCGGCGTGGGTCGCCTTGAAACCTGCGACAATCCTGGAGAGGGGCGAGCTGCCGTCTCTATCTATCGCGACCTTCACACCGAAGGGGGAGATGGCCTCGATGAGCGGGAGACCCGGGTCTTCGTCGAAGATGACGAGGATTTCATCGGCGACGGTCCAGACAGAATCCAGGACGTACTGAAGCAGCGTCGAGGTGGCCTTCTCCCCGAACCGGCTGGGCAGAAGGCTATTCTCCATCCCGTCGGTAACGACGACAGCGCACTTGTTCGTCAGCATCGGTTTTTGCCTTCGTTACCCCGGAAGCTCTTATAAGATTTTTAGGGGCTGTCGCGCCTCTTACCGCTTGTATCCTATCTTCCTGAGAAACTCTCTCCTTTCTTTCTTGTCCGGGGCTCCCTCGAGGCCCTTGCTCTTCACCCCGTCCACCACCCCCAGGATCCCCCTTCCGTCCCCGACGTCCGCGACGATCGACACGACCTTGTTGGCCGTGGCACAATACACTCCCGCAACCTCGTCAAGAAGCTTGACCCTGTTGAGCACGTTGATGGGGTAGGAGCCGTGAAGGATGACGACGAAAGCGTGTCCCGCCGAGAGCCGCTTCGCGAAGTCCTTCGCGATCTCGACCGACTCTGGGTCGG
Source organism: Nitrososphaerota archaeon (assembly GCA_005877185.1). Taxonomy (GTDB): domain Archaea; phylum Thermoproteota; class Nitrososphaeria; order Nitrososphaerales; family Gagatemarchaeaceae; genus TA-13. Next base: position 2,444 of record VBPQ01000117.1, on the reverse strand, counting down.
TCCCGTCGTATCGGATCAGGGCCTTCCCTGAAGATTCGCAGAATGCGATCCCGAACTTTGCGTCCGGCATCGAGGAGGCGAGGGTCTCGTAGAGGTCTTCGACCGTCTTGATGAAGTGGCTCTGCCCCAGGATCAGCTGGTATCCCTCCGGAACCTCCAGCACCACTTCGTCTATCTCCATCGGACCGCGAACGAGCCACCGCGGACTTGAAAGCCTTTGCCTCGATGGAACGCACGCGCACGCGGGGCGATTACGGAAGTCCCGAAGAATTTCGCGCTGGACGCTAGATTCTCTTGGCTTGGTCTGAGATGGCCTGTCGCAGAAGGTCGGTTGCTCGCGTCAGCGTCTTCTCGTCTCTCCTCCAACCGAGCTCTTTGATCACCTCTTCGCTGATTATCCCCAGGCTCCCCTTCGTCAAGACGCTGACTATCGCGCCGTACTCCGGATCAACAGACTCCTTCATCGACTGAAGCTCCAGCAGGGAGAAGAGGGTCAGGACGGCCTCGTAGCCCAGGTAGGCGAAGCAGTCGACGGATTGAAGCGAGTCGATGAGATTTCTCGCCTTTGCCTGCAGGATCTTCACCGCGTGCTCCGTCCGCCGCAACTCGATCAATCGGTTCGACCTCGCATCCGCCGCGGAGGAGCTGATGACGTCGTAGACCGTCGAGAGTCCGTCGAGGCGCTTCGCGCAAGCCTCTCTCGAAGACAGCTCGAGGCCGACCGAGGCCGACCATTCCGTGAAGCTCGCTTCGCCCGTGCTCGAGATTGTCTTCATCTGCTTCAGGATGTGGCTTGGGGCCGGCGTCGCCTCCGATGCGTAGATGGATGCTAGCGCGAAGTCGTACCCCGCCGCAGTCAACCAGAAGTCGGCGTCTACAGTGGAGTTCTTTCCGAGAGCCTCGTCTGCCTTGCCCAGGTCTTTCAGCGCGAGCGAGAGCCTCGATTCGGCGCTGCGCTCCGCGTTTGACGTGAACATCGCCCTGCTGGCCGAGGCCGCGGTCGAGAGAGTCCAGGAGCTGTCCCTGAGAGGGACCAGGGATGAGAGGGCGACAGCGAGCTCAGGGGTCGCGGGGTTCATGACCTCTTCCCGACTCATGAATGACAAGTCGCAGTACCTCTCCGCGATACGCATCGAGGAATCTGGCTTCTCCTCCTCACTCACGACCAGGATGTCGTATTCGCAGCTCGCGCGCGCGATTCCGTAGGTGTGGCATCCGGTCAGGGCGACCGCATGGTTGAGGAAGGTGTCGAGTATGGGCTGAATCGCCGAGGATAACGATTCGCTGCTACTCTTCACGCTGAGGTCAGGGTTGACACGAGATAAATCATTTCGTCCCTCCGATTTTCCTTCGGATACTCGACTCGACTCGACTCGACTACGGCGACGCGCATGCTCGGTTCTGAAAGGTTCTTGGGAGTTCGCGTCGACTAGTTTGATCTCGGGAACGTCAACTCGCCGCGACCCGCGTGCTCCGCTACACTACCCTTGCGATGACAGTACCCTGGAAGCCTATCGCTGGCACGGACCAGCCGATGGAGTAGTCGCCCTTTACGTTCTTACCCTGAACGAGGCTGTGGAGCACGAACGAGCCTGCGGAGTTGGAGCCCGTGAGGGAACAAGTGCCCGCAGGCAGCACAACTGAGAATCCCTGGATCGAATTGAGCTGCGCGTTCGCCATCGAGGTGCAGTCGGAGCCCGCGATCGCGGTGGGTATCATCGAGACTCCGTGAAACTCGCCATGAGAGTTGAGGACGGCGTTGGGAGACACGAACCCCGACAACGCTATCTGGCCGTGGTCCGTCTCGTTCCCGCCAAAGAGGTCCTCCGTCAGCTTCGAGGTCATCCCGAACTGCCCGACCAGGTTGCCGCTGCTGTCGAGCACCACCCCTCCGGACGTGACTCCGCTCCACTGGCTGATGGCCGAGTCGTAGGTGGTCGCTATCGATACCGAGCCGTCACTGGTGCCTATGAAGATCGGTCCACCGAACGGGTTCAGGTAGGCCGATTCGACGAGGAGGAGGACGTTCTGGAGCGAGACGGGCTGACCGCTCAGGTTGCCCTGGACGCTTCCCACGCCGACGAAGTAGCCGGGCACCTCGCTCGTGCAGCTCGGCAGGCAGGCGAGAGGGTTCGTCGGGTCGGTGAGCGGGAATCCCACAGCGGGGACCATGTCAACCAGCTGTGCCTGACCCTCGACGGATACGCTGCTGTTGCTGTTGCTGCTGCTGTTCGCCGACTCTCCCACGTGGAGTTCGAACCTGACCCCTCCGGAGACGGCGGTTCCCTGGACGGAGGCGTCTATCGAGTAAGAGAAGTTATACGAAGAACGCGGCAGTTGCGTGCCGAGTATCGAGACGAGGGTCGCGTTGCTGCCCGCCGAGTGATACTCCTGGCTATCGACGTTCACGAATGCCCCGGCCAGACCCAGGACGATCGGTGCCT
>VBPQ01000113.1 GCA_005877185.1 Nitrososphaerota archaeon | reverse complement strand
GCCGCGGAGAGGAGGAGCCCAAACGCGTGTTCACCCACCTCGAGGGAGTATGCGCCGGCGTTGCTGCAGACAACGACCTTCCTGGGGAGCGCCCCGAACGGGATGTGGTCTACCCCTACGAGTATGCCCTGAATGAATCTCAGCCTCTTCATTCTCCGAAGCGTCTCGTCCGTCAGGAATTCCGGCCAGAAGGATATCAACAGCGCATCGGTCTCGCGAAGGCGGTCGGCCAGCGTCTTCTCCTCAAGCTCGCTCGACCCGTAGACGTTCGCAAACCTCCGTAGCCTGCGAACTTCGAAATCCCCTACGAGGTCGCTCGTGATCAGAAGGTTGTGGCGCTTCAACGACCTCGCCCTTGAGTTTTGACAACTCTTCGATTGGTTGTGCTTAAATGCGGCATTCTCATTATTTGCTGATGCGCCCCGTAAAGGCAATCCAGTTCAGATACAGAGCTTCGGAGGAATTCTCTTCTCTCTTCGAGGAGTTCCGCCTGATGTGTAATGATGCCATAAGAATCGCACTCCAGAAGAAACCCAAGAATAGGTTCAGGCTAATAGAGCTTGCCTATCCTCGCCTCAAGGAATACGGCCTACACACCCACTACATCCTTTCGGCCTGCGAGGTGGCATTCGGCGTATATCGTAACAGGAATCGGAAATCCTGCCCTTACATCCGGAGCGCCTTCCTGAAGTTGGACAACCAGACGTACTCCCTCAACCACCTTTTGCTGAGGATTCCTACCACCCCTAGACACTTCATCTACCTTACCCTCCAAGGGTCCGACTATCACCTTTCGTTCATGGACGACCCCACGCTCAAGAGAGGCTCAATCACGATTACCGGTCACGCCGTAATCGTCAGCTTCTCGAAGGGGATTTCCGAGGTCGAGCCTCTGGGATACGTCGGAATCGATTTGAACGAGAGGAACGTAACAGTATCAGATTCGCTTGGAAATACAACTGTGCATCATACATCTGAAGTCGCTGAAATCAAGGAGAGGTACAGGGAGATCAGAGCGAAGATTGGTCGTAGAACCCGTCGGGACAACCGCGTCAGCCAGCTGCTCTATGCCAAGTATGGCCAGAGGGAGAGGAATCGAACGCTCCAGCGACTTCACGGGGTGAGCAAGGCGATAGTCGAGCGGTCCAAGGCAAAAGGGTTCGGGATAGTCATGGAGAACCTGAAGGGGCTGAGGAAGCTGTACCGGAGAGGGAACGGGCAGGGAGCCTCTTTCAGGGGAAGGATGAACTCTTGGACATTCCACGAGATTCAGAGGCAGATAGAATACAAGGCGAGGTGGGAAGGGATTCCGATCACTTATGTCAATCCTAGAGGCACGTCCTCAAAATGCCCGAATTGTGGCTCCCGTCTAGTCGAACTCGAGGGGCGCAGACTGATGTGTCCTTCATGCAGGCAAGCAGGGGATAGGGACGAGATAGCCTCCAAGAACATATTGGCCGCCGCGTTTCCGGCGGCTCAGCCATCCAAGCGAAGCCGTGAAGGGGAACGAGACGACGACTCTAATCCTTCGAGCAGATGGATGGAAGTCGACTCGTCGGTCATCGACCGAAGAGTTAACGGAACCACTGCTTAAATATCAATCCACGACCAAACCCCCGAAATTGAAGGCCGTCCGCTTTCACAGACAGGGCGGGCCGGAGGTCCTCGTCTACGAGGACGCACCGAACCCACAGCTGGGGGATGGAGAGGCTCTTGTCTGGGTCAAGGCCTGCGGCGTCAACAGGGTGGACGTCTGGGCGAGGAACGGCAGATACAAGACTCACCTCCCTCACATCCTCGGGACCGACGTAGCAGGCGAGGTGATCCAGGTCTCGCAAGGGGTGAATAACGTGACGCCAGGGAGTCAGGTCGTCGCGTACCCCGTGCTCCGCGACAGGACGTGCAGGTACTGCCAGACGGGTCGTCCGAACCGATGCGAGAAGATAGGGCTGCTCGGGGTCGCCGCGGACGGCGGTTACGCGCAATACGTGAAGCTTCACGCGGAGGACTTGCTGCCCATTCGCGGCCTCGACTTCAGGACCGCGGCCGCACTTCCGGTGAACTTCGGGACGGCTTGGAACGGGCTCGTCACCCGCGCGAAAGTGAAAGCGGGCGACTTCGTCCTGGTGTGGGCCGCCGGGAGCGGCCTCGGATACGCTGCCGTCCAGGTGGCGAAGCTCCTTGGTGCAAAGGTGATTGCGACGGCGGGCAGTGACGCAAAGCTGGAACTCGCGATGTCTCACGGGGCCGATTACACGATCAACCACGCAAGGGAGGACGTCCCAGAAAAGGTCAGGGGGCTGACGGGCGGCTACGGAGCCGATATCGTCTTCGACCACGTGGGGGCAGAGACATGGCAGAGGAGCATCCAGGCGCTCGCCAAGGGCGGGGTTCTCGTCTCTCTGGGGGTAACGACGGGTGAAGAATCCGGTGTGAACATCGGGAGAGTCTACAGGTCCGAGCTGACCCTGGCCGGAACCTACGCTTTCACGACTGACGACCTCACGAAGGTTCTCAAGCTGGCTTTACAGCGGCAACTAACCCCGTACATCTACAAGGAGCTGCCCCTCAGCTCGGCGGGGGAAGCCCACAGAATCCTGGAAGCCAGGGAGCAGTTCGGGAAGATTCTCCTCATCCCTTAGGCGAGCTCGTTGGTCAGGGCGTTCAACGAAATTCTCGGAGAGGAGGTCGATATCCCCGAGAGACCGGGAAGGATAGTAAGCTTCAGCCCTGCGATAACCGAGGCTCTCTTCCTCCTGGGATTTGGCGATCACGTGGTCGGGGTCAGCGCCTTCTGTGCGAGGCCTCCCGAGGCCTCCAAGAAGAGAAAGGTCGGGAGCTACAGCACAGCCGACCCGCAACTCCTCTCAGAGCTTAGGCCGGACCTGGTCTTCACCGTCACGGGGTACCAGAGAGAATTTGCTGTCGCGCTCTCGAAGAGGTTTCCAGTCTACCCCCTAGAGCTCCCCGTCTCGGTCGCCGGCATCATCGACTGCGTCGTCAAGCTCGGTCTCGTCCTCGGCGCACCTGATAGGGGGCGCGAGCTCGCCTCTAGGCTCCTTCGCAAACTCTCGGGAATCAGACGGGTCGGGGCAAAGCTACGAACCTACGTGGAGATCGACCTCGGCGGCCCGGTGTCTTTCGGCGCCTACAGCTACATAACCGACGCACTTCAGCTTCTGGGCGCTTCCAACATATACGGCGAGGTGAGGTCGGAATGGCTGACGCCTCCGCTCGGGGAGATTCCAGGAGAAGACCCAGACGTATTCCTCTATGAAGCGAAGATGTTCTCGAAGTTCGTTCCCCAGAAGCTGGAAGAGCTGATTGACCGACGCGGCTGGCGAGAGCTGGGCTTCGTCCGCAACGGAAACTACTTTCTCACCCCTGGCCCGCTGGACTTCCTCGCACACCACGGCCCGAGTTTCGTCACGGAGGCGATTCCTTGGCTCCAGGAGCGACTCGAGAGCGCCGAACGGAGACTGTAGAACTTACCAACGCGTCTGCAACAGTTCAGCCGATGTAGGTGGGCTCTCTCTTCCTTTCCTGCGGCGCTTCTTGACCAGAGGGGAGTGAGCCTGCGCCGAGCTCCGGGGGACTCTTCTTCCTTCGGTGAAGCTTCCTGGTGTCGAGTTTCAGGTTCAGTCTCTCACCGACCATCTTCAGAGCCAGTTCGGCCGCCACTGGGTCTGGAACGTCGCCCTGGGTCTCGCTCGACAGACATACTGCCCTGACGCCTCGGTCGAGCGCTCTCCCGAGGATCAATCCGTGCATCCAAGTTATCGCGCCCATCGTCGTCCTCTTAGCGCCGAGTGCCTCATACTCCTTGGCCAGCTCATCGTCGGTCGCCGAGATGAAGACTTTCGGCTCCTCCACGGGAGCTCCCTTGATCATCGCGGCGAGAATCAGGAGTTCCCCGACCGAGTTCTGAGCGGCCAGGTCGACGACCAGCTCGGAAAGCGAGTATGCACCCTCCGGGTCGACTGGCTGAGAATCCCCCGTGTAGATTAGAAGCTTCTCGGAGGCAGCATAGTAAAGCCTGTGACTCATCGGCTCGACCACCCCGTTCTCACGAATCAGGACCTGAGGCGGCAGGTGCGGGCTGTATATCTCCGCGACAGGCTTCGGCTTCAGCTGGTCTATCAGGTAATCGACGGCAATCTTCGCGACGAGGCCGCTGTCGGGGAGGCCGCATACCATGGCCCCCTTCCTGACCTTCGGTCTATCGTGATACTTGATGAGGTAGTCTTGCAAGGACAGCTCCAATCCTCATTCCACTATTAAACTCCTCACGGCGAGGAGCTGCGCGACTCCGAAATCCATGCGTTCCTCCCCTCCGGGGGGTTCTACGGCTGAACGATTCTAACACCACATGATACCAGACATTACCGTCTGAGTGGAGTGAGGTGTTGCCCGCAAATCCCTCTGCTGATGGTAACGGCGTCCGGTCCCCACGCCACGCTCTGCAAGGGATGAAGCTCATCAGGGCGTGTGACGAAGAGGAGGACAGATTCGGAGGGGGATACGGAGCATAAGGGACGCCTCCTAGCGAATGGTCCGCTCACACAGAATAATTTACGGGCAACACCGTGGAGTGAGGGGGCCTTAAATACAAAATCAAGATAGAATGATGTGAAGCTGGCAGACTGGTCGGGACATACCGGAATAGACTACAAGACCATTTATCGCCTCTTCAAGAGCGGGAGGTTCCCGCGCTCGGTGGAGCAACTGCCAACCGGCACTATCCTCGTTCACGAGCTTCCAAACAGGACCAGCGACGCAGCCCTCTACGCCAGCTCCTCAGCGGCTCGACGAGCATGACCCTGATAGCGAGGGCTACAAGACAGAGCTGCCACCCACGAAGGCCCAGGGAGAGCTCTTCACCAAGGCGTGCGGCATCGCAAGGTTCGCCTACAACTGGGGCCTCGAGAGGAACAACAACATCTACGTATGGAACCAGCTTCCGCACCCGCCCCTGAAGTACGAGTCGCCGGTCGACCAGCACAGAATCCTCAACGCGAAGAAGGCGAAAGACTATCCCTGGATGTACGAGGTCTCGAAGTGCGCCCCGCAGGAGGCGCTCAGGGACTTGGGGAGCGCGTTCCACAACTTCCTGATGCGCAGAGATCGCTTCCGCTGGCCATCGTACAAGAACAGGCACGGAGCAAAACAGTCGTTCACCCTGACAGGGGCGGTCCACGTCAAGGATAGGGCAATCCGTCTGCCCACCTTCGGCTGGGTCAAGCTGAAGGAGCGGGGATACCTTCCGCGGAGCCGTGTCCTATACGCCACAGTCTCCAAGAGGGCGGGGAGGTGGTTCGTCTCCGTAGGCGTCAGGAGGGAGAAGGTCAGGGTTCCAGAGAACGACGACGGCCCAGTAGCCGGTGTCGACTGGGGCATCATCCACCCTGCGACCGTGAGCGACGGCACCACCCTCGAGAGGCCTAGGCTGGAGCGGTTGAAGTGGCAAGAGAGGCACGCACAGAAGGCCCTCGCCAGGAAGGCGAAGGGAAGCAAGAATCGCCTTAAGTCCCTCCTCAGGCACCAGAAGATATGGTACCGGATTACAAACATCCGCTTGGACAGGCTGCACAAGTTCACCACAATGCTGGCGAGAACCAAGTCGGTAGTCGTGGTCGAGGACCTAGCAGCCTCCAAGCTGGCCAGGAACCACAGCCTTGCGGGCGCCATCTACGGAGGGGCGCCGTACGAGATGCGCCGCCAGCTCGAGTACAAGACGAAGTGGTACGGGTCCAGGCTCGTAGTCGCACCGAGGAACTATCCATCGACGAAGA
>VBPQ01000112.1 GCA_005877185.1 Nitrososphaerota archaeon | reverse complement strand
ACTCTCGAATCGAAGGTGGAAGTCGGGGTCATGCAGGCCTTCACGAAGGTGGGTAGCTTCATGCTGCCGAGGTTCGCGTTCTACGCGGTATTCTTCACCACCTCTCTCATCCTCTACCTGCTTCTCTTCGGAGGCAACGCGAACGTCTACGCGACTGTCTTCGGCGCCGCAGGGACCCTCTTTTCCTGGTACGAAACCTACAGGGTGTGGAGGAGAAAGCCCTTCTGAGCTTGTTCCAAATGGTAGGATAATATGCCGGTGCGCAGATAAGGGAAGGTAACAAGAATGAATTCACTCCTCCTCAGCACCTTGTTCGCGGCGATTCTGGGCGTGGCCCTCATCGGTGGAGTTTCGTACCTCTATCCCGCCCAGGGGCAACTACGCTCAATCGACGCTGTGCCCGTGTTTGCCGGGTACGGCGCACAGGGGTCTGCCCAGATGGTCAATCCGCAGACGGTCGGTTCTCTAAGCGGGAATCAGTCGTCACTGACTCAGCTACTTACCATCATCGGAGGTTCTGCAATCCTCGGTGGAGCGGTGGCCCTCGTATCGAGACGGGCGAGATAGAAGGTTCTCCCCTCTGGGGAAGGGTCGCAATGGTTCGAAAGGTGGGTTCTCTCCCTCATCCTGGTGCGTGACAGAGCTTTTGCCGGTGGAAGTGGCCCTTCTAGCTCTCGTCTGCTCCGACGCGCTCAGGAGCTATCGGTACATCTCCTGCTGTATGATCTCTGAGAGCTTCTGAAAGTAGAGACGGGTCGCTGTGGGCATCGAGGGCAGGTTCCGGTCTATCGCCTCGAGCACATACTTCACCGCTCTTCTCGAGGTCTTGAACTCGAACTTCATGGGAAGAATCGGGTCCTGCATCACGTCGATTGAATCGGAAAGGTGGGATGGGGCTTCCGCCTTGGCGTCGCTCTCAATCTTGTTGTACCAGCCCGCGAGTACGACCGGGTCGAGGCCCAGCTTGAGGTTCTCGATCTCCTGCAGCATTCTCTCAAGAACCCGCATCTCCTCCCCCGGCATCTAACTGCACCTCATCAGGAAAATTTCAGTCTTTTCGTATTCCGCCTCCCAGACGTGCCTGCTGTTGCGGGCGCGCCTGACGGCCAGGAGGGTGTACCCTTCAGGGCCTTCCTTCCGGGCCTTGTCGAAGATAGACGAAGCGGGCTCTACCTCCTCGTCGTACGTCTTGAGCATGTGCTGTTTGTACTTCTCCACCTCCTTCATGTGGTCGTTGAGGCAGAGGATCCTGCCCTGAAACTTCGATGATGTAAGTCGCTTGACCTCGGACCCGCACACTTCGCAGCGGACCTTGGCCATTCCGCAGTTCATGCAGACCCTTCCGACCCCGATCACCATGGGGAAGGTGCCGGGGTTAGTCTCTGTCTCGCCGCAGACGGCGCATCTGGCGGGTGTCTTCGAGGCGAGATGCTGCATGTTTGCCGAACCACTCGTTTCCCTTAATAGACTTTCGATTCGAGTGGCAGATGTAAGAGGAATTGCGCGTCGATTCGGTCGAGTCCTTCCCCGTCAGAGTCAAGAGGAAGGAGAGGCTGGTCGCCGCCTCGTTCACCTATCCTGACTACCAGGCCGTGCTGGTGCGCGTCACCTGCGACGGTGAACCAGGGTGGGGGGAGGCGATGACGAGGTCGGGTCCGAAGATAACCTCCCTCCTTGTGGAGGAGTACCTCGCGCCGATCATAGCCGGAAAAGAATTCGACTCCCCCGACAACGTGTGGCACACAATCTGGAGGGAGCTTAGAGCGAGGGGGCACACGAGGGGGGTGGAGGTGGAGGGGTTGAGTGGAATTGAGATCGCGGTTCAGGATGCCTACGCGAGGCTCAGAGGGTTTCCGGTCTCGAACCTCCTCGGTAGACGTAGAGTTTCAGAGGTGCCTGCATACGGAGGGTCCCTCTTCACCTCGAGAGGGCCTCTTAAGGGTCAGGTCGAGGTCGTCAGATCGCTCGGACTCGTTGGGGCCAAGGTGAAGGTTGGGTTCGGGGCAGAGAAGGACTTCGCCTCACTGAGTGAAGTCAGGAGGAGCTGGGAAGAATGCGAGTTGATAGCGGACGCGAACGGCTTCTACGAATCAGACGAAGCCTTGAGGGTGGCCAGGAAAATCAAGGAGCTGGACTTGGCGTGGTTCGAGGAGCCCGTCCCCCCCGACGACCTCGACGGCTATCGAAGGATTGCGAGGGAAGACCCCCTGCCCGTGGGGGCGGGTGAAGCATGGTTCGTGTCGGATTTCGCTGAACCGATCGAGGAGAAGCTGATCGACGTCGTCGAACCGAGCGTCAGCAGGTGCGGGGGGATTGGGGTGACGTGGCGTGTATCGCAGGACGCGGCCAGGAGCGGGATCAGGTTCTCACCAATGATGGGCATGAACTCAGCAGTATCCCTTGCCGCCTCCCTTCAACTCGCCGCGGGAGCCGCTAACCTCGTCGCAGTAGAATACGACCCCTTCGGCAATCCGCTGCTCGACGAGCTGAGCCCTGGCTTTCCCGAGTTGACGGGCGGGAAAATTCAGGTACCACACGGGAATGGTCTGGGCCTGGACATCGACATGAGATTCGTCAAGAAGAACCTCGAGGAGTAGTCAGATGTAATCTGCTAGGTCGTCGATGTTCCGGACGCTGCTCGACGGCTTGATCCTTCCTCCATCACCCCTATCGACACCCGTTAGGACGAGAATCGAGTCTATGCCCGCCTTCCTCGCCCCTACGATATCCGTTTCGAGTTGGTCCCCTATCATGACGGCGTCCCTCTTGTCGCAGTTTGCTTTTCTCAGGGCAATCTGGAACATCAGGGGCGAAGGCTTCCCGATCACCGTGGCCCTCCTCCCCGTGGCATACTCCAGAGCCTTGACTATCGGTCCGACTGCGATTGCGGGACCGTACTTGTACATGTAGACCCTCGCGGAATGGCTTGCCACGATATCCGCCCCATTTCCCACGACCCTGGCCGCTCTGTCGAGCTTGGAATATGTGAGATGCCTGTCCAGACCGACTACCACGACCTCGGCGTGGACGCCCAGACTTCGCCTGAGACCCGCCTTCCTCAGCTCTTCATCCAACCCTTGCTCACCGATCAGGTAGTAGGTGGTCCGTCCGTAGGTCTTCGCAACGTACTCCGCCGTCAGCGCGCCGCTTGTTAGGATCTCCTCACCCGTTACGGGTATGTCGAAATTCGCGAGGTTCGAGCGAATCGTGGCCACCGTATCAGTGGAGTTGTTGGTGAGGATGAAGAGCCTCTTCCTTCTCTCCCTTATTCGTCCTATCACCCTAGTCCCTCCTATCTTGATAGGCTTCTCCTTCCCCCTGTAGAAGACACCGTCAAGGTCGAAGAGGAAGAGCTTCTTTGCTGCTAGGTCGATCATCATCCTTCCCTACTCACCATTACCTCCCGTCTCTTCGTCTCTACCGTGACGGGGTCGCCTGTGCGGAGGATCTCCGCCATCGTGGGAGGGAAATCCGTCATCACTGGAATCTTCCTTCCGTAGAGCATCTCGCCGAGTATCGCACCGGTGACTATCATCGGCTCTGCGGTCTGGGTGAGGACCGCGGCTGGCCCGTTGCCCAATCTGACCGTCTCGAGAAACCAGGCTGCGCCGGTGGTCGATCCCTTGCCGAAGGGGAAGAAGAGAACCTTCTCCCTCACGTTCTCCCCACTCAAGTCGCTCCTGAGGTCTGTCACCACACCCGTGCTGGGCTCGACGCCGTGGGCGAAGGTGAAGGCTCTTCTCGAAACGAGTGCTTCGCCCTTCGCTCTCCCCTCGAGCAGTACCCTTCCCATGAAGGAGATCACCTTGGTCAACTCGTTACCTCCTCGACTATCTCAGCGACCGGCTTGTACCGAATTTTCACCGCGCCCTCCGAGGAGACGATCTCGGCCAGTTTCGCCGAATTTGTCATCACTACTTCGAAGCCGAGCCTCTTCAGTGGCGATATCTCGGCGTCGGTGGAATGGGTCAACCTCGCCCCGGAGCGTTCGATCTCACGCTTGACACCCGTGCGCTCCAAGAGGTCGTAGGCCTGTGACGATGTGTAAGCGTACATGCGCGTTCCCCCCTTCAGCTTCTTACCCTCAAGGAACTTCGCGAGCTGCCCCAACTCGTAGACGGAGAGGTGTGGAACGCCGAGGGCGACGAGGTCGGGCTTCTCCTCCGACTGGTTCAGGTCGGACTCAACTTCGTCGAGTTCCTTCCTCCCGACGTCGAAGGTCTCCACCCTCTCCCCCCCGGAGGCGGATTTCAGGGACCCCGAACCCGGAGTGATTCCCACGTAGTGGATCATAGTCACGGGCCCCCCAGCCGCCGCGGCGGCGCCCAAGTGCTTGAGCTCGTCCGAGGAGACCTTCTTCGGGAGGCCGTCCAGCACCGGAACCCTCGACCCCGAGTGCCTCCCGATGTAGTATCCGAGACTTCGGTAGTCGAGGTCGGTCGGTCTATCGATTGCAGACCGGAAGGCGACCTGCGCGACCCTGTTCTCGTCGAGCAGCATTCCGAAGCGGGGCGTCATCCCCATTATCGCGCAGGCGATGTCCAGCCCCGAGGTTATCTTGTTCGTCCTGCAACCGATCAGGGAGTTCGCGAAGACGACGGAATTGGACTCTGCCCACGCGACGGTCTCCCCGGCCTTGGGGAAATTGCAGACCTGGTACTGAGCGCACGACCAGCACGGAATCCCGCCCAGCTTTGCGAATGCCGTGCACAGCCTGAACTGCTTCTCCGCGTACTCCTCGGGGATTCCGAAGCTCTTCCAGTTCTCGAGGTCCACGCTCGCGGGGTCCACCGTCGTCGGCACCGCGAACCTCCCTCCCGAGGAGGAAAACTTCTCGAGCACCTCGATCCCGGCTTCGTGAAGGCTGCTGTAGTGGGCCAGCACGTGCGCAGACTTGATGGGGACGAGGGAGTCAGCACCGAGGGCCTCGCCGACCTTCGCCAATATGGTCATCGCGAGTTCCTTCGCCGCCCCTCTCTCTCCCGAGAGAATCCTCTCCTGCTCCCGTGTCAGGTACATGTCGTTGGAGCGCCCCGACATATTCTTAAAAGCAGTTGCCGGAAATGACCAACGTTGAATTTCTCGTATCATCTCCCGACCAAGATTCTCTTCGGATTTGGCTCGCTCGAAGGGCTGGGGGAGGAGGTCGAGGGTCTCGGGGCGAAGAAGGCGCTTCTGGTGACAGATAAGGTGATGGAGAAGACGGGAATCGTATCGAAGGTCAGCGCCCGCCTGGATGGGCTCAGCTACGATGTCTTCGACGACGTGGAGCCGGAGCCGAGGCTCGAGGTTGCGGAGCGGGTCGCTCAGAAGGTTAGGAACTCCCCCTACGACCTGGTCTTGGGGCTCGGAGGGGGGAGTTCCCTCGATATGGCGAAGCTCGCCGCAGGCTTGGCGACGAACGAGGGAGAGGCGAGAAGGTTCGTGGGGTCGGGACTCCTCAGCAGGAAGGCTCTTCCCACGATAATGCTCCCCACGACCGCCGGTACTGGGGCGGAGTTAACAGTCACGTCGATGGTTACCGTGGAAGGGCATAAGCGGTGGATAAACAGCCCCGTCCTCTTGCCGACGGTATGACGATGCCTCAAAGCGTTACGGCTGCCACGGGGCTGGACGCGCTCTGTCACAACACGGAGGCCTACCTTTCGGCGGGGGCAAACGTGATCACGGATTCGGCGGCCCTCGAGGGCGTCAGGCTGGTGGTCGACAACCTTGAGAGGGCGTTCACGGACGGCTCAGACCGGCCAGCGAGGGAGGCGATGAGCCTGGGGGCGCTTCTCGGCGGGATCGCTCTCGCAGCGAGAATGGTCTACGGACACTCCGTTGGCTACACTGTGGCAACCAGATTCAACCTGCCACACGGAGTTTCCTGCGGGATCCCCCTCCCGTACATAATCTCGAATTACGCCCTCGCGTGCGCACCCAAGATGAAGAGGCTCGCCGAGGCGTACGGGGTGGATGGGGGGGAGGACCCCGTCGAACTCGGGGTCGCGGTCGGAGAGAAGGTCACACGTCTGGTCTCCAAGCTTCGCCTTCCGACGACCCTGAAGGAGCTCGGGGTGAAGGAGTCGGAGTTGTCCGCCCTGGCCGATGAATGTATCAAGCTCTATTACCGCCCGAACAGCCCCGTCGTCTTCGACGAGAAGAGCATGGCGCACTTCTACAGGATGATGTGGAACGGCGAGCTCGCCCCCCGACGAGAATGACTTATACGCCCCTCCGATTTCGAAGCTAAGGCGACTGCGGGATGAAGATGTTCGTTGACGGACAATCTGTAGACTCTCATACGGGGACGACTTTCGATGTGCTCGACCCCGCGA
>VBPQ01000111.1 GCA_005877185.1 Nitrososphaerota archaeon | reverse complement strand
AAGTCGCTCACGAATGAGCAGGGGAAGCCGTTGGGGGAGGCCAAGTCGGAGATAAACTCCTTCGCCAACACTTGCGAGTATTATGCGGGGCTGACGGGGCGCCTGAGGGGCGCCCACACGCCCTTCTCGACGGGAGAGGGGTACTTCATAGTGACGAAGAGGCCGATCGGTGTCGTGGGGGCGATACTCCCCTGGAACTTTCCCGTCTCACTCATGGGCTGGAAGGTGGGGCCAGGGCTGGCCGCCGGAAACACCTTTGTGGTGAAGCCGGCTAGCACGACGCCCCTGACTGACCTGAAGATAGCCGAGCTCGTAGACAGGGCGGGCCTTCCCCGGGGAGTCCTCAACGTCGTCACGGGGCCTGGTGCCACCGTCGGGGAGGAGATGCTGGACAACCCCAAGATTCAGAAGATAGCCTTCACGGGTGAGACCGGAACGGGGAAGAGGATCATGGAGGCCTCTTCCA
>VBPQ01000110.1 GCA_005877185.1 Nitrososphaerota archaeon | reverse complement strand
GCACACGAACTACGACAAGCAGAACTGGGGCATCTTACCGTTGGCCGTGAACAACTTGAACAAATCATACGTCGTTAGCGCGTCGAAATACCTGGGTTACATCTACATTACCAACGGCACCAACCCAGAGCCCTGGAGTACGTTGCCGCCCTATTTTGGGGATTTGACGGCGGCCCTGGATCCTGCTTCATCAAGCCTCACAGTCAAAACCCAAGACACTTCCGGGGCTACCCTCACCGGTTACTGGGCCCAGCTTTACCAGAATGGTAACACGGTAGCGACAGGATACACCCCCGCGACCTTCACCCTCGGCAATGGGCAGACCTATACCGTCGAGGCCGACGGCTTCGGTTCGTGCGCCTTCTCCCACTGGCTGGACACTGGGAGCACGAGCAGCCAGAGGAGTCTATCGATCACGAGCGACACTACACTGACGGCGGTCCTGAATTGTGGAACGTCCCAACCCTCGAGTCTAACCGTGAAATCGATCGACCAGAAAGACAACTCGATCTACGGTTTCTACGTCACGTTGTATGATGAGAACCATGGGCTTCTGAGCTCCGGGTTTACCACGCTCACATTCAATTGGCTTGCCTCTGGAAGGGCGTACGTCGTGGAGGCCGATGATTACGGTAGGTGTACGTTCTCCCGTTGGGAGGATGGGAGTACTAACTTCCAGAGAGCTTTCACCGCAACAGCTTCGGCGGAGACGTTCACAGCTGTCTATTCATGCGTCTAGACGGAGAGTCATCCTTTTCCAGCACTGTGGTCGGCCGGCTCCCATCCTCTAGATCACTGGATTCCACTCGCCTGCTTTGCCAGCTATTCCCATCGACCGACAATCAAGGTGACGAGGCCCGTCCGCGACGGGGCGCTTCGGCGCTTTCCCAACAGCAGCTCGGCCTCGAATGTGCGCCACCTGATACGTGCAAGATTCCCACAATTTCCTTCTATTAGTTGCAACTCTTGGCGGGCGACGGAAATGCGGAGTGGGGTCCGTAACAAAAAGTTACGATGAGCACATAAACTGGCCCGCTATCCCTTCCCCTGATGCAGGCTCAGTCAGTAGAGGCAGACCAGCCCTCCCTTGACGTGTCCGCGATTGAGTTATCAGAACGACTTCGGCGTGTCCGCAACCCAAGCAATCTGGCACTATTGGCTAACCTTCGTCGTGGTAATGATGAAACCCCAAAGGGGGTAACGCTAAATGCCGTTCTCGAATACATGTCGATAACGAGTGAACGATTCGACGAGGCTTCGAAGAGCCCGCCAATCCGCATCACCACCTTCGTTACTAGCCACCACCGGGAATGAAGAGCGCTCGCGACTACCAAGTCAACTGTAGCGTCTCGGAGGGGGGGCGCAACCGCGCGAACGGGGTAGGCCGGCTGATCTAGCGCAAGTGCGCGACCACGGTCGAGCGGAGGTGTGGTGCCCTGATCGCTTGCAAAGCTGGCCCATCACGTGCAGGCTCGGTGGTTCGTTCCGGACGATAGTCCTTCCTCCATAAGGAATCTACCTTCGTATGGGGCGTGTTCATCGACGCTTCGATGCCAGCCTCTGGCATATCCTGAGAGATTCTGTCGCCGTCTGATACGCCTCCCTGGCATCCTCCCGACCAAAGATCTCATCAGGCCCGAGGCCCCTTGCTTCGTCTCCGTACATAGCCAGTGCCCTCTTGCGGCTGAGCTCCTCCGATGCCTTGGCGAGAAACGAGACCTCCTTCTCTGGGAGACCGTCCTTGAGGGCGAGGAGAGCGGGGGAGGTGTCGTGGAATTTTGGGTACTCCACGCCCCTCGACCTGAGCAGGGCCTTCGTCGAGAGCTCTACTCCCTCGGCGCTCAGTCGTACGCAGTAGGCGTATTTCCCTTGCCTCATCACCCTCGCCGCCGACTCGAGCCTGAACCTAGCTTGGTCGAGGTATGCTCTTGACAGTTTTCTGAACTCCGATCGGCTCACCAACCTTCAGGTCGGGGGGAAGAACCCACATCCAGCCTCTCCTCAAACCAACCCTCCTCACGCGCATCGCCGAGAGCCACTGCTTCATCGACCGAGCAGCCTCGGTCATCATTTCTTCCCTCTCGTAGATTACTTTGCCGTGGTCCAGGACGTCAAGCATTATTGGGTAAAAGCGACCCAACTCCTCCTCTATCATAGGGTAGAAGGAGACGTCCGTGACGAAGCCGTTGCGGAAGAAGAAATTCCTTTCGCTCCTAACCTCCACTTCCCTACCAATGGCGTCTGCCATTCGTGATCTGTTTCCCTTCAAGTTTCTCGCGACGACGAGGAGGTCGACGTCACTGTTCGGCCGGGCCTCCCCCCGCGCCACGGAGCCGAAGAGCCATACTCCGAGGAGCCCGAGGCTCGATCTGCGTAGCTGCATGCAGACATCGACGAGTAGGTGAATGTACCTCTGCTGTCTAACCACCCCCAGATTCTTCATTTGGAGGTGCGCGAAGAGAGCCTGATCGGGTGATAGGAGCCTGTACCTCCTCGTCCTACCCGACCTCGAGAAAATGACCATGTACCCCCTGCCCCTTAGAAGGCTCGCGCACTTCAGGGTCGAGTCGAGACCGAGACCCGTCGTCCTTCTAAGCTCCTCGAAGGTGAATAGGTCTGTCGAGAATCTATCGTAAAGGGTTCCATAGGCCTTGTAGAGGCTACGAGAGAGGCTCATAGCCTACATGACGGAATCGTTCATATAAATCTTCCAGCCTTCGAGGGGAGGTCGAGATTTGTTCTTCGGGCGACCGGACCCGCGGGAAGTTGTCGGGGGACAGAGGATTTGCAGGACTTTCTGCGAAAATTACGCAGGCCAAGCTCGATACTCCGAAAGCGGGCGGAAGGAGGGTGCTTTCAGAGAGGGGATACGTATTCTTCGTCCTCGTCCCTAAAATAGAGGGAAGGGGAATATTGTCCTATGAGTCCAATTAGAAAAGTGACTCTCTTCACCCTGCTAGCCTCACTCGTCCTAGTCCCAGTCACCGCACAGGTACTCACCACCGGAAACGGCGCCCCGAGCGGTAGCCACTTCAACCTCAACCTGATAGGTTTCCCGAAGGATACGTCGACCCTGTCATCCCATTCAGGCGGCAACGTCATCTTCGTCCCCCTCAACGGGAGAGGTGAGATATGTCTGATGGCCGGCTCGACGTTCGCCGTGATAAGCAACGTCGCCACAAACAGTTGCAGCCTCACTCCCACCCCCACGGGCGCGATCTTCGAACTACCGAACCCAGCCATAACTTCATACACGGTGTGGGTCAGGGCCCTCGGCAAGCCCGGCGGAAACGGGGCGCTGAGCACCTGCGCGATTGACCCCACCACTGGAGACACAATCTGCTCAACTCAGCAGGTACTCGTTTTCAGGACTCACGGTAGGCAGACCTTCGCCGACGTGACATCTCAGCTCACCTCTGTCTGCGGAACTGCGGTCTTGGCCCTAACCGGTCAAAACTGCGTCAACATCTTCGACCCGGCTCTGCAGGGCTACTTCTGGCAGTACGACAACAACGGCGTGAAGCTACTGCAACTCAGGTTCTACCCGAGGCTGTAGATTCCGCCGCCGTCCCGTTTTTTGCAAGACGAGGATCCTCCTACCTCTTTCTCGCGAGGTCATGAAAATAATCCGTTCCACGAAATGAATGCGATAACTGACGTTCCTAGGGAAGGTCGTTTCCCACGCCGGGCGGGAAATGACCGAGCCGAGCACCCTCTTCATCGGGTACCTAGATTGCCTTGATCTGTTTGACTACCTGAGGCCTTATCTTCTTGAAGACCCTGTAGCCGCAGATACACTTCACTTCTGGCAGTCTGGAGAGCTCCTCCTGAGTCGTCTTGGTTCCGCACCTCACACATTCGTATACCGCGCCTGTGAACACCTTCACGGGCTTCTCTTCTTGGGACATTGGTTTGGCCGCGAATTTCTCTCGTATAAGGACGTTGTGGAGCTCACTCGGCGACCTTGTACCTCATCGAGAGGATTGCCTTCAGAAATCGGAGGATGTCGGCCGTCCTGAACTTGGTCTTGCCGGCCTTTCGGGCGGTGAATGTGAAGGGGATCTCCACGACCTTCTTCCCCGCCCGCTTCGCCACCAGCAGCGTCTCCTCCTGGTAGGAGAAGCTCGAGGAGGAGAGCCTTCTCGAGGTCAGCTCCTCGACCATCCCCCTGCTGTACGCCTTGAATCCGCTGCTGACGTCCTTCTGGTCTAGCCCGAGGATGATCCGAGCGAGCCAGTTTGCCCCCCAGCTGAGTAGGACTCTCCTTCTGCTCCACCCCACCGTCTTCCCTCCCTCGACCTTCCTCGATGCTATTGCCACATCCGCTCCTCCAAGGACCGAATGAACGAGTTCAGGAATGATTTCCGGCGGGTGTTGCAGGTCTCCGTCCATCTGAACCATCACTGTGGGGTCAAATCTCTCTAAAGCGAACCCGAACCCGTCCAGAAAGGCGCGACCGATTCCTTCTTTCTTTTGCCGTGTCAGGAGATGAACGAAGTCGTACTGATCCATCGCCTCCCTCACCTCTTCGCCCGTCCCATCGGGGCTCGAATCGTCGACGAAGAGGACCTCAACATCTACCTCCCTCTCTGAACGCCTCACAGCAGAGATGCGTTCGATGAGCGGTCTTACGTTTTCACGCTCGTTGTATGTCGGAACAACCACGACCGCCTTGGGCAACAGTTTCACTCGTCGCGTTTAGGAGAGGCGCGAAACCTCCCTCGCGAACTCCTTGGCCACCCTCTCGAGGTCAGGCTCGGTCAGGGCGGGGTGAACAGGCAAGGAGATAACGTGCTGGGAGGCATCATCCGACCTTGGCAGGTCGACCTTGGAGTAACCGAGCTCCTCGTAGAGGGGGGTTCTGTGAACGGGCGTCTTGAAGTATACCGCCGCTCCGATTCCCCTCTCGTTTAGGCTTGTGAGCACTTGCTCTCTCCCCTTCTCGAGGTGGAGGGTATAGAGGTAGAAGCAGTGAGTCTTGTCGGGCGAATTCTGCGTGAACCTGACACCCCTCAGCCCTGCGACTCGCTCCGTCAGGTACTGGGCATTCTCGTTTCTCGCGCGCATGAACCTCTCTAGCTTCTCCATCTGGACGGAGGCGATCGCGGCCAGCAGCTCTGGCATCCTGTGATTGTACCCTAGGAGCCTTGTGTCGTAACCGTGGACCATTCCGTGGTTCCTGATCAGCCTGACCCTCTCAGCGAACTCGTCGTCGTTGGTGGCAATCGCGCCCCCCTCCCCCGAGGTGATGACCTTGGTGGCGTAGAGACTGAAACAGCCGAACTCGGAGGTGCTCCCCGTCTGCCTCCCCTTGTAGGAGGCACCTATCGACTCGGCGGCGTCCTCGACGACAGCGACAGAGTGGCCCCTCGCGATTTCCTGAATCTCGTCGAGGTC
>VBPQ01000109.1 GCA_005877185.1 Nitrososphaerota archaeon | reverse complement strand
GAGCGAGACCGCTCCACCGAGAATTGCAGAACCTCCGATAATGGTAAGTAGCTGAGTCAGTGACGACTGATTCCCGCTTAGAGAACCGACCGTCTGCGAATTGACCGCCTGGGCAGACCCCTGTGCGCCGTACCCGGCAAAGACCGGCGCAGCGTCAATTGAGCGTAGTTGCCCCTGAGCGGGATAGAGGTACGAAACGCCACCGATGAGGGCCACGCCCAGAATCGCCGCGAATAAGGTGCTGAAGAGGAGTGAATTCATTCTTGTTACCCTCCCTTATCTGCGCACCGGCATATTATCCTACCATTTGGAACAAGCTCAGAAGGGCTTTCTACTCCACACCCTGTAGGTTTCGTACCACGAAAAGAGGGTCCCTGCGGAGCCGAATACAGTCGCGTAGACATTCGCGTTGCCTCCGAAGAGAAACAAGTAGGCGTAGAACGCGAACCTCGGCAGCATGAAGCTACCCACCTTCGTGAAGGCCTGCATGACCCCGACTTCCACCTTCGATTCGAGAGTGTACTTCCCATAGTCGTCGACACTCACGATCCCTGCCCCTTTCAACCTGTCCAGATGGTGAGAAACGACACTCGGAGACGAGATTCCTAACCCTCTCTGTATCTCCCTCACCCCGACGGGCTCTTTCTTGCTCAGCATGAACCAGTAGATCCTGAACCTCTGCCTGTTGCCGAAGACCTCCGTCTGAACCTCGGCCATCCTGCCCTCCTCTTCCGCCAAACCCGTCAACTGGCACGGCGCGGACAATCGAATATAAACCCTAGAGCTCGACGGCGTTTCTGTTGTCGGGGAAGACGGCTCAGTACGTGTACGATCTGGTTGTAGATTTTGTGAGCGGCGGGGAGGTAGCAAACCTGCTAAAGGGGTATATCCTCGTGGAGGGGAAGAAGATCAGGTTTTCGGGTGTCGCCTACGGTCGGTTCGGTGGTCAGAACGTCTCCCCGAAACTATCCCCCGCCGCGCAGAAGAGGGTGCGAGAACTCTTCGGAGACATCGAGCGCTTCGAAGAGGACCTGCAGCTCAGGCTCGTGAAAGGCGAGTTCGAGATAAAACCGAAGGAAGGGACTTTGCGGAAGGCTGGGGGGAGTGGGTGACTAGCGGCCTGGCAAGGATCATGATCCCCCCATTGCTCGACCAGGAAGGAAGGCCGAGCCATAGGAGGAGGAACGCGGCGCTGCTTGGTTTCGTCGGTGTCTTGATCGTCCTTATCGTTTTGCTACTGGTCAGGTGAAAAGAGGATGACGAACCTGCTTCTGGGCGCGACGGGATTCATGGGCGGACATCTTGTCGAGTACCTCTTCCAGCAGGGGGAGATCTCAAGGGGCACCTTCCGGGCCGGCTCACACCTCAAGATAATGGACAGTTCAGGCGTCCAGGGGGTCGAGGCAGACCTCCTCGACCATCATTCACTTCATGAGGCGCTCGAGGGGGTCGACACCGTGTACAGCCTGGCCTCCCCCATGCCAGACGCAGGCGCGAAAGAGTACGCCTCACTCAACAGAGAGGGGATCCGCAACCTCCTCGAGGCAGCGCGGGAGGCTGGCGTGATGACCCTGGTGCACTTGAGCACCCTCGACGTCTACGGTTTCAAGAATCGAGCGATAACCGAGTCGTCCGAGCCCCGACCCGACCATCCCTATCAGAGGGCCAAGCTTGAAGCGGACAGGTTGATCCTTGAATTTTCTGAGAAGAATCCTGGCTTCAAGGTCGCTCTCGTCAGGGCTTCGCGCGCCGTCGGCTCCCGCGACCGCACATTGACACTCCCGATACTGAAGATGGCTGAGGCGGGCGCCGTGGTTCTTCCCCCCGGCGAGGTGATGTCGTTCAGTCACCCCAAGGATGTTGCGCAAGCGATGCACAAGGCGGCTACCAGTAATTCTCTTCGAAAGAAACTATACTTGGTGAAGTCGTTCGACTCGCCCATCGATGATGTGGCGGCCGCTATCGTCGCATCTTCAGGGAGGAAGGCCGTCATAAAGAGACAGGGTTTCAGGACTGGGAAGACCCTGCTTCCCGGCTACGCCGTCGAACAGATCAAGGCTTCCCTTCGCATACAAGGGGAGGGAAGCCTGGAAGACCTCGGTTACTCTCCGTCTTACGACCTGAGAAAGCTCGGTGAGGACGTGGCGGAATGGTACAGAAGGGAGCCTTGGGTCACCGAAGAGTAGAGATAGGGTCCATCCTCTCCAAGATGGGAAGGATGGTCTACGGCTCAAGCGATGCCCGTGCGACCGCCCTCGCCCAGCTCAAGGAGCAGGAGGGTGGAGACCCGTTCAGGATTCTCATCGGGACCATCCTGTCGCAGCGGACGAGAGACGAGAACACGACGAAGGCGGTCGCGAACCTCTTCGCCCGCTACTCCACTGCGGAAGAGTTGGCGGCCGCTGACGAGGCGGAGGTAAAAGTACTCATCAGGCCCGCCGGTTTTTACAACGTCAAAGCGAAGAGCATAATCAGGGTCTCGAGACAGCTCCTCGAGGAGTTCAACGGGAGAGTCCCTGACAATGTCGATGACCTTCTCAAGCTCCACTCCGTCGGAAGGAAGACAGCAAACTGCGTCCTGGTGTACGGATACGGCATCCCGGCGATACCCGTCGATACCCACGTGCACAGAATCTCCAACAGGCTCGGACTCGTGGAGACAAAGGGGCCCGATGAGACTGAGAAGGAGCTCACGAAGAAGGTTCCACGCCGGTACTGGCTTGAGTTGAATGACGTCTTCGTCAGATTCGGGCAGACGACGTGCAGGCCCATCGGCCCCCGCTGCGACATCTGCACCTTGAGAGGCGTCTGCAGGTATTATCGTGAAGTCGTCTCCCCAAAGAGAGGCAAATTAGATAAACCGAAACTCGGCGGCGTCAGCCGTGCCAACATTTGAAGAGGCTAAGAGGAAGGTCGCAGAGCTAGTAGTAGCGAAGGGATTCGGGAACACCGCTAGAGAGGTTCCAAACAAACTCCTCTTTGCATTCATAGAGCTCGGGGAGGCGGGCGACTCATGGAAGAAGGGTAAGCCGCCAGGCGAAACGATAGAGGAGCTGATCGATGTGATCTTTTACGTACTGGACGCCTCCCGCCTGATAGACCCGAGAGCGAATCTCGACGAGGTCTTCGAGAAGAAACTCACAAAGAACCTCGCAAGGCCGCCTAGGTACGGCGAGGCCTTCAGGGAGAAGCTGGGCTCTTAGTCCCCCAGAAGGCTGTTACCACTCCGCCCGAGAGCACCTTCTTCCCCACCTGCCCGAATCCGCGACCCTGCAGAACCTCAGGCATCGTCTGGTCCCAGGTACTCCGCCGGATGATCTCCGGTAGCTCCTTGAACGTGAATTCGAGCTCTCTCGATATATGCCCAGCGACCGCCCCGAGGATCTTCAGCACACCGTAGACGTAGAAGGCGTGAAAAGGCGCGAGGAATCCTCTCGGGCGCGTGAAATCGTAGAGCAATACCCTCCCGCCCGGCTTGAGGACGCGCTGAACCTCGCTCGCCAGCCCGCCGGTCCGGCAGTATTTGGGGAGGTAACAGGAGAGGACGACGTCGAAGGTTTCGTCGCCGAATGGGATCCTCTCGGCATCTGCCACTACGAGGGAACCCGCCCTCAACCTCCTCTCCTTCCCTATCCTGATCATCCTCTCAGTCAAGTCAAGACCGACCACCTCGCAGCCCCTCCCTTCGATGTAATCCTCCAGCACGCCCGTTCCGCAGGCAAGGTCAAGGACTCGAAGCCCTTTCTCCAGGTCTGCCTCCTCGATAAGGAATCTCTTCCAGTACCTGTCCTGATAGAGCGTCGCGTAGTCCAGCACCGAGTCATACGATGGTGCCAGACCGTGGAAGAGATGTTGCGCCGTCGTCTGTAGGCCTCCTCGGTTCAAACGATTCGCGTCGTCCGCATACGTTAATAACTCATGACCATCATCGGCCTTCATTGTCGGAAGAGCCTCCCGTCGAGCCGGACCTCTCTAACCCTTGGAGACGCAGCGTCTGGCTGTACGGTTTGAGACTTCCGTTCAGTTTCGTGCTACTGGGCTGGATGACATTCGCGCAGTCACTCGCCCCGAGTCTCAATCTTGAGGTCTATCTCTACACTCTCCTCGCGGCTTTCTTCGGCCTCGTCGTCGGTGCGCATTACATCGATGTCGCTACCAGCGAGAAGAAGTTCTCCCCCTACTTCAAGGTCCCCGGGCGACGAATGCTCTACACTGGCGTCGTCTTCGTCGCGCTCGGCGCCGCGGTGGGAGTCTACATCTCCTTGAGATGGAACGCCCTCTTCCTCATCTTCGTGGGGATTGAGACATTCGCCGCCATCGCATATCCGAGAGAGAAACCGAGGTTTGCGCACTCGTACACGGCCTTCGCCGTGACGTGGGGAGCCATCCCTTTCCTGGCCTCGTACTTCATCCAGGCAGCCACTCTCACCCTGGTAGTTGTGGCGAGCTCCGTCTTCGTGGGTTTGAGCACCCTCATGATGCATCATCTAGCCGTAATGACGAGGGAATCGAGCGACTGGCAGAACGCGATGTACCTGTTAACGCTGTACAGGTATGCTGTCTACTCGATCGGGTTGTTATCCCTCGTGGGGCGACTAGCCGTCATCTGACCAGTCCCTCCTGACCCACAAGAGCCTCCTGCAGGTGTGACACACGAGACCTTCGTAAGCGAGTCCCCTGCTATCCGTGACCGTCTCGACGGTATTCATCAGCCTGCCGCATTGCATGCAAGGCTTGGCGGAGCTCCCCTGCTTGACTTTCTCCCAGTCCATCATGTAGTACGTCCAGAAGACGAGGTCACCAGCATTCTCTATCCTCAACGCAAAATGGGTGAGTTCGAACCTGGTAGAAAAATGTGCCCCCGCCGGGGCGCGACAGTTAAAGACGGGTGATGATGGCCCTGCCTTCGCCATGGAACCGCTCTTCGAGAGTTCCGTGAGGGAGGTCTCCCGACTCGTAGGATTGCAGGAGAAGGAACTGGCGCTGCTGGAGGTTACAGACCGCGCGGCGAACGAGCTCGTAGTCTCAGAGTTCGAGCGATACATCGAGAGGAAGTTCAACGACAAGGTTCCGGAGGTCTTGAGGAAGTACCATCTCCTGGGGGTCCCGATCTCCGAGAGGTACGGGGGGCGAGGTGCGAGGCAGCTGCTTCAGGCTCTCTTCATGGAGAGGCTGGGGCAGCTGGGTCTTGGTGTCATCACCTTCGCCGACGTGCATCAGTGCCTGGGCAGCCTCACAATCCAGGATTGGGGGAGCGAGGAGCAGAAGAACCGTTACCTCACTAAGGCGGCCAGTGGCGACGCCGTCTTCGCTTACGCCCTGACTGAACCGGAGGCTGGGAGCGACCCCGTCTCCATCAAGACAACATACATCAAGGACGGGAGCGGCTTCAAGATAAGCGGTGAGAAGTATCTCATCTCCAACGGATCCATCGCGACCAACCTTATCGTCTTCGCCTACCCAGAGGGGACACCCAAAGAACTCAGCGCCTTCATCGTCGACAGCAAAGAAGACGGCTTCTCTGTCGACATGAAGCTGGAAGAAAAGATGGGTCTCTTCACATCGGATACCGCTCTCCTCTCGTTCGACGGTGTCCACATCCCGAGGGAAGACCTCCTGGGGCAGGAGGGGAAAGGGCTTCACGTCGCTTACTCTGCCCTCCTCAACGGACGCCTCGGGGTCGCCGCGGGCTGCTTGGGTGTGATGGAAGACTGCCTGAATCAGGTGAAGGAGAGGGCCACCACAAGGGTTCAGCACGGCAAGCTCATCGGAAAACACCAGCTGGTTCAGAGGCACATCGCTACCATCGCCTCAAACCTCGAGTCCTCTCGTTGGCTCGTCTATCGTGCCGCGATGAAGAAGACGGAGGCGGAGAAGAGCCCATCCGACCCGGGTCTCCGCCTTGAAGCGGACAGACAGACGGCGATTGCGAAGTATGTCTCCTCCAGGCTCGCGTTCGACTCGGCGGATAGGGCGGTGCAGGTCTTCGGAGGCTTTGGTTACTCGACGGTCTCGCCCGTGGCCAAGCATCTCGTCGACACCAGAGTCGCGAGGATCTATGAGGGTACGGACGAGATAATGGAGCTGAAGATCGCCTCCAGCATCCTCGGGAAGGGATTCGAGGCTTACGGGTGAGCAGGCGGGAAGATATGCAGCTTCATCTTACCGGTTCGACCACCATCAACGCGAAGAGGGAGAGAGTCTTTCAACTGCTGACAGACCCAAATTTCATCGCCACCACCCTCCCCGACGCCGTGGAGGTAGCTGTCCTCGATGGGGAGAGCCTCGAGGCGAAACTGAAGGTGAGGGTC
>VBPQ01000108.1 GCA_005877185.1 Nitrososphaerota archaeon | reverse complement strand
GCTCTCTTGCGGAGAGGTCTGAGATCATCGGTCTGAACCCCTCGTAGCCCACCCCGACGATGCCTATCCTCTCGGCCATCCCGACCTTCCGCCTCCACATCATAATTATTGATTTTGCTCAAAGTTAACCTCAGCAACTGCTAGGAGCAATCCGCTTCGCGAAAAGGATATTACTGGTTGAGAGGGGAAACGAGGAGATGATGAAGCTCGCCGTAGGCTTCAACCCCGTCCTCCCCGCGGCGGAGCTCGCGAAGGTCGCCGCGAAGGCGGAGAGGTCGGGTTACGATTCCGTCTTCATGCACGAGAGCCTTTATCAGAGAGACGTCGTCACGTATCTCTCGTGCGCGCTGAGCGCCACCCACACCCTGAAGGCGGGGTCGGGTGCCGTGAACACGTTCACGAGGCATCCCGTAACACTCGCGACCACCTTCGCGAGCCTGAGCGAGCTCTCCGGTGGGAGGGCGATTCTGGGACTCGGTCTCGGGAGTTTCCCAACGATACCGTTAATCGGTCACAGGATCTTCCCGGTCAAGGAGACCAGACCGCTGAAGAGGATTAGCGAGTACGTCCATCTCTTGAGGGCGATCTGGGCCGGTGGGAAGGTCAACTTCAGCGGTGACTTTTTCACGGTGAAGGACCTGGAGCTGGGTTTCAAGCCCGTCAACAAGATTCCGCTCTTCATCGCTTCGCTCTCCCCGATGACACTCAGGTTCGCCGGGATGAAGGCGGACGGAGCGATTCTCTCGCCTACTCTGAGCACCGTCGAGGGGACCGAGAGGATGGTGGGGTCGGTCAGGGAGGGCGAGGCTTCCACCGACCGATCGATTACCAAGGCTTCTTACATGATGACCTCTTTGGACCGGGATACCAGGCAGGCTCGAGAGGCGATAAGGGGATTCTACTTCTTCATCTATCAACTCAGCGAGGTGGTTCCAGCCGTCGCTCTTGAGAAGTACGGGGTCAAGGAGGAGGCTCTGAAGCCGATGAAGGAGGCCTGGAAGCGTGGCGACGTAGGAGAGGCGAAGAGGCAGGTGCCCGACGCCGCAATCGACGCCTTGACGATAACCGGAAGCCCCGACCAAGCGATGGAGAGGGTGCGTGAGTACGCGAGGGTTGGAATCGACTTGCCGATCCTGATGCCAATAGGAAACGTCGAGTACGCGATGGAGGCTATGGCGCCCATCGGAAAGACGGTATGACTCAAGGTCGGCCGAGCGGCTTCGCCGTCTTCGCAAAGTTCGTGAGACTTCAGTTCATTCCCGTCATGGTCGCTCCCGTGGCTCTCGGTGCGGCCTCTGCTTTGTATCTCACCTCGAGGTTCAACGCCTTGAACTTCCTCCTCGCACTCGCGGGGAGCGTCTCACTCCACCTCGCGTCGAACGCGATTGACGACGTCTACGACCACGTGAACGGAGTCGACTCTGTCTCGGACAAAATCTTCCCCCGAGAGTTCCCTGGGTGGAAACCTCTCACCAGAGGAATGATCAGCTTAAAGGGCGGGTTTGAGGCCTCCGGAATACTTTACGGCTTCAGCCTTGTCGTCGGATTCTACCTCTCTCTCACGGTAGGCTGGCTCGCCCTCGGGATCGCCCTCCCGGGAATCCTCTTGAGTTACTTCTATGCCGCTCCCCCTGTCAAACTCGACTATCGCGGTCTGGGGATGGGAGAGCTCGCCATCTTCTTGAGCTTCGGTCCGATTCCTTGCCTGGGTACCTACTACGTCGTGACGGGTGGTCTTCTCTCCTTCACTCCGGTGTTACTCTCGATTCCGTCCGGTCTCCTCACGACCAGCGTGCTCCTCTCCCACGACAAGATTTTCTTCGACGCGTACAGTGAGGCGGGGAAGAGGTCCCTCGCCGTCGTCCTTGGACGAAATCTAACGAACAAGCTCATCTTCGCTCTGGGACTCGTCGCTTACCTCCTCGTCTTCCTCTTCATCCTCCTCGGTTACGCGCCCGTGTACGCGGCGGCGGTCTTCCTCACCATCCCCTTCTTCGCGGGCGCGGTCGACCTATCCGGGAGGGAGGTGCCCCCTCCCGAGCACGCCCGGCGGACGATGAGGGCCTTCATTCACTCCGTGACGTTCACACTCCTGCTGTCGCTGGGGCTCCTCCTCTAGCCTAGCGGAAGCAGCACAAAGACGAGCTGGTCGAAGAGGATGTGGGAGACGAAGCAGGGGAAGAGGTCGTTGTCGTACCTTCTGAAGAGATACCCCCAGACGAGCCCCCCCACCAGCGCGACGAAGATCAGGGAGGGGTTGAGGGTCGGGAGATGTATCAGTGAGTAGAGGACGGAGGTCACGATTATCGCTGCCCCTCCCCTCATCTTCGTCTGAAGGTTCTTCTGGATCAGGCCGCGCCAGTATGCCTCTTCGGCGGGACCTATCGGGAAGAGGAGTAGGAGAAAGATCAGGTAGGAAGGTCCAGAGGTCCTGAGGAGGTACACCGAAGAGACTTGCTGGATGAAGGTCGGATTGCCCCTCAGAATCTGGAACCCTGACCAGAAGAAGGCGTAGAGCAGGATGGCTGAAAGCACGCCTGCGGAGAGAGCTCTTCCGCTCGGCTTCAGGCGCATCCCGCCGCGCCCGAGGCTCAGGGCGATGAAGAGGAGTATCGCCGTGGAGAGTGATATTCTGTCCCAGAAGCTTAGTGCGTTGACCTGAAATGTGACGTACCAGAGAAAGAAAGCGACGGGCAGGCTCGCGAGGGCATACCTCTCGGAGAGAGCCACCCCTCGCCTGTCCTCTCGCTCGTATTTGACGTCTTCATCTCGCCAGCCTTAAATCGAGAGGGTTCCGCCTCCTCTTCGTGGGGACAAAGGCTTTCGAGTTTGTGGAGCTGCACGACCTTCCCTCCAAGCCGAGGACCTCCGGGATCATCGAGATTAGGGGCCCCTACTACGCCTCAGTCACCTACGGGTACCTGAGCGACCTCCTCGAAGACTGGGGTGAGTACGTCGACGGTTACAAGTTCGCGGGTGGGTCGATGAGGCTACTCGCCCGTGACAAGGTCAAGAAGATAATCGACCTCTGCCACGAGCACGGGGTCTACGTCTCGACGGGAGGCTTCGTCGAGCGCGTAATCGCCCAGGGCTCCAGAGCGGTCGACCTCTATCTTGAGGAGTGCAAGGCTCTGGGTTTTGACGTGGTGGAGGTTTCCAGCGGTCTCGCCCCCATAAAGCTCCCGGACAAGGTCGCGATAGTCAAACAGGTGAGGGAGCTGGGCATGAAACCGAAGCCCGAGGTCTCGATGATGATCGGCGCCGGGGCGGGGACTCACATTGTTGGCTACTCAGAGAAGATGAAGATGAGACCCTTCGCCGAGATGGTGAAGGAGGTTGAAGCGCATCTTAAGGTTGGGGCGGAACTGTTCATGCTCGAGTCGGAGGGGATAACCGAGGACCTCCCACCGAGACGCTGGCGAACAGACGTCATCAAGAATCTCGTGAAGAGGTTCGGGTACGAGAGGTGGATGTTTGAGGCCTCCGACCCACCCGTCTTCAAGTGGTATCTCAAGAACTTCGGGAGGGAGGTCAATCTCTTCATCGACCATTCTCAAGTCGTGGAGTTTACTGCGTGGCGCCTGGGGCTTTGGGGAGACCCAGAAATCTGGAAAGGAAAGGACCTCTCATACAGGAGGAGGTAACGCTCACTTTACGACGACGAGGGTGGCGGTCAGCTCCGAGAGATCCCTGACCTTCTCGAGGCTCCAGAGCAGTCTGAGTGCCTTGTCGGTCCTCGCCTCGCCCAGGAACCGCTTCGTGAGCTTCCTGAACTTCAGCTCCACTTCAGCGTCCGTGAGCGGATTCCTGGGGTGTCCCTTTGGAAATATGACCTCTTCCTCGAGCGTCCTCCCGGACTTCGTTCTCACCGTAATCCTGTTTGCGATCCCCTCCCTAGGATAGAGGGCGGTGAGCCTCTTGTCCTCCCTGACGGTTATCTTCTTCAGGAATTCGAGCGTCTTCTTGTTTCTGAACTTCGCTGGGGCGTAGGTCGAATTTTCGATCTTCCCCTCGAGGAGAGCCATCCCGACTATGTATGGCAGACTGTGGTCGGCTGTCTCCTTCGTGGTCGGTCTCCACTTCTCTGGGTCCTTCCCGAGAATCGTGTAGCCCGCCTCGTGCGAAGCGACCTCCACCGACTCTACCTCCGAAGGGTCTTCAAGCTCCTTTCTCAGTTCGAGGGCGGCCCATACTGCGCTCTGTGAGTGGTACTCTGCGGGGAAGTACTTGATGTAAGTCTCGTTGACCTTGAAGCCGCCCCCCCGCCTCCCTCCGAACTCCTCCGTGTTCAGCTCGAACGGTCCAGAAACCTGCTTGAAGAAGCCCATCTCTCCCTCGAAGATCGGCGACGGCCCAGTCATCCCCTCCTTGGCGAGCGAAGAAGCGAAGACAGCATTCCGGGCCGCGTTGGAGAATGAGCTTCCTTTCCACATGGAGAGCTCCCCTGCCCTCACCTGCCTCATCGCGATGTGAGCGTTGAGGGCTATGTTGACCGCCTCGGTCATCTTCGCCGGGGCGAGCCCCATGAGTCTCGCAACCGCGAGGGCGACGGAGACGAGCCCGTAGCAGACGTGGTCCCACCCCCTGTGCCTGATATCGGCTGCGTCGCACAGCCTGCACTGAATTTCGTAGGCCAGGACCGTCGAGAGAAGGAGTTCCTTCCCGCTGGCCCCGATGCTCTCCGCAACGGAGAGGGTGGCCCCGAGGTTGTCGCTG
The DNA here is from genome assembly GCA_005877185.1 of Nitrososphaerota archaeon. Taxonomy (GTDB): domain Archaea; phylum Thermoproteota; class Nitrososphaeria; order Nitrososphaerales; family Gagatemarchaeaceae; genus TA-13. The sequence continues at coordinate 1,112 of VBPQ01000108.1, read as the reverse complement.
GGGTGTGCGGGCTCTTTGGAGAGGTAGGTGTCGTTGAAGTCGAAGTACCTTATCATGAGCCCGTTGACGAAGGTCGCGGCCTCCGGGGAGCTCTTCCTCCTGGTCCCGAGTATCGTCGAGGGTTGGGATGAAGAACCGGTCCTCTCCGCTACTCTGCGCGCGATGCCCACGGGCGTCTCGTTGAAGGCCCCTATCGCGCACCCGATGGCGTCGATCGTCCTGCGCTTGGCCTCTGAGAGCGTGCTGCCGTCCAGGTCGCCGAAATCGAGAGAGGTCGCATACCTGCTCAGCTCCTCCGCGAGGTACACGTCCGGACCGCCGAATCGTCTTTCTTTTAGGATTTGCCACCGAGAATTGTTAAATCAGGCTCGGACCGGCGCAGGGCAGAGTTGGCTCTCTTCAAGCCCGAACACAGGCAGCTGCTGAAGATGCTTCATCCGGCGCGTGAGGAGGAGGTCTCGGAGGTCCTCTCCGGACTCGCGGTATTCATGGAGGAGAAGGTCTTGCCTCTCTCCCCGAAGTTCGATTCACTCGCGGAGAAGATTACGTCGGCGAGGAAGAGCCTGCTCGAGAACGGGATCTGTCAGATTCCGTACCCTTCCCGATACGGTGGACTCGAGCTTCCGTTCTCCGCATACACGATTGCGATCGAGCTCGCCGGGGCGGCGGACGCGAGCGTCGCGCTCAGCGTCGCGATCCACAACACGGTGGCCGACGGAATCTTTCTCTTCGGGAGTGATGCGCAGAAGGAGACCTACCTTCCCGGGATAATATCCGGTAAGAGGCTCGCCTCCTTCAGCCTCACCGAGCCCGCTTCAGGGTCAGACGCGAAGGCTGTCAGGACCACGGCGAGGCGCGCGGGGAGGGAGTACGTCTTGAACGGGACGAAGATGTTCATCACGAACGCGGGGGAGGCCGACCTCTATCTTGTGCTGAGCGCGACCGAGAGGGGGCCGACCAGCTTCATCGTCGAGAAGTCGGCTCCGGGTCTCGAGTTTGGGGAGGACCTGCCCAAGCTGGGAATGCGCGGCTCCAGGACCTCAGAGGTGAGGCTCACAGATTGCAGGATTCCAGCGGAGAACCGTGTGGGGAGGGAGGGGGAGGGATTCGAG
>VBPQ01000080.1 GCA_005877185.1 Nitrososphaerota archaeon | reverse complement strand
GATACGCTTATTAATCCTGCCTGCTTGGCTGGCCTAAGCAGCTTGTCCGACATCATCACGGTTGACGACCTTGTCGAGGTTTACGGCGACGGGACCAAAGCGGTTCAGGGTATTTCGTTCCGTGTCGGCGAAGGGGAATTCTTCGGATTCTTGGGACCAAACGGGGCGGGAAAGAGTACCACCATCAAGGTGCTCACGACCCTCCTGAGAAAGACGTCGGGTCACGTAACCGTTGCCGGGTACGACCTGGATAAAGACCCGCAGGAGATCCGCAAGCTGATCGGCGTCGAGAGCCAGGAGACAGTCGTGGACGGAGACTTGACGGGGAGGGAGAACCTCAAGCTCCAGGGCAATCTTCAGCAGATGCGGGGGGCAGCCCTCGACGAGCGGGTCGACGAACTGTTGAAGCTCGTTGAACTCGAGGACGTGGCGGACAAGAGGGCGGCCTTCTACTCGGGAGGCATGAAGAAGAGGCTCGACCTCGCCTCCGCCCTCGTCCACAAGCCGAAGCTTCTCTTTCTGGACGAACCCACCACGGGGTTGGACCCTCAGTCCCGAGCCCGCATATGGGAGTACCTCGAAGGGCTCAACAGGGACGAGGGAATCACGGTCTTCCTGACGACTCAGTACATGGAGGAGGCCGACAGGCTTTGTCGCCAACTCTACATCATCGACCAGGGCAAGGTAATAGCTAACGGCTCTCCGGAGGAGCTCAAGCGCCAGGTCGGCGCCGATACGATCACCCTCACGGTGGTGGATGGCGAGAAGGACGGCGTGAGGGCCGAGGCAAGACAGATTCTCTCCGGCATAAGGGGTGTGACCAAAGTTATGGAATCCGACGGCGGCATCACCGCCTACGCGCCCAACGCGAATATGATCGTCGCAGACGTGGTCAGGGCCTTCGACGAGAAGAACATACGGCTCTCCTCGATTAATCTCGCGCGCCCCTCCCTCGGCGACATCTTCCTGCAGCACACGGGGAAGAGGATAAGGCCGGAGGAGCTGAACACGAAGCCAGCATCCTCGATGAGGTTTGCTAGGAGGAGGCCAGCTCGAGAATGACCCTCTTCAACGACACCCGGCACCTCTTCGTGAGGTCCCTGAAAAAGCTGATTCGGAACCCAATCCTGATCTTCTTCTCCCTCTTCCAGCCCATCATCTTCCTCCTCCTCTTCACTCAACTCTTCTCGAAGTTCGCCCAGGCTCCCGGCCTCTTCCCAGCGGGGGTCAGCTATCTGGCGTATGCAACGCCCGGCATACTTCTCCAGAACGGGTTCAGCAGCGCACTGCAATCCGGGACCTCTATCGTGGACGATATCAACACTGGCTTCCTTCAGAAGATGCTCGTCACCCCCGTAAGCAGGACCGCCATCCTGCTCGGGAGGCTTACAGCTGACGCCTTCAGGGTGACGGTTCAGTCGATCATAATCATAGTGCTCGCCTATGCCATCGGCTTCTCTGTCGCGACGGGCCTCCTCGGGATACTGGCGATACTGGCCATCGTGGCATTCTTCGGGCTGGCCTGGTCAGGAATCTCTCTCGCGCTCGGCCTCAGAACGAGGAGCGCTGAAACCGTCTTCGGGATAGCAGGATTCCTCTCTTTTCCCCTGCTCTTCATGAGCACCTCCCTGGTGCCCCAGAGCGCGATGCCGGCCTGGATGCAGAGCGTATCAAGCGTCAACCCCATCAGCTTCGCGGTCAACGCCGTCCGGGACATGTCGCTCCCCAACTATTTCTCCGCCGGAGACGTACTCGCCGCCGTGGGAGTAATAGCGGGGATTGCCTTGGTGACCCTGGGCGCGACATCGTACCTCTTCAGAAAGGTAGTCAGCTGATAGGTGTCGCGAAGAACCGCTCCCTCCTGTGCGAGACAACTACAGACGCAGGTCGGGCTCTTCACTCATTTGGCCATCGACTTGGGCCCACTCTCTAGCAAGATGTCACCAAATGCACGCTCGAAATATTCCTTTGATTTCGTGAGACTCATCGCCCCCTCCTTGGTTAGCCGGTAGACAGAGTTGCGGCCTTCAACCCGCGCCTCGATCAGACCGTGACTCGCGAGGTCCTTGAGGGCAGGGTAGATGGTCCCCGGATTCGGTTTCCCACCTCTGCGCTTGCCAATCTCCGTCGCGAGTTCCTGCCCGTACATCGAGCGCTTGGAGAGTAGCCACAGTATTGTGAAGGAGAGCATCCCGCGCATGTCACACAGGTGGACTTCCTTCGGCAAGTCCAGAACCTCTCCATTCATCTGGTGACTTTGTTCTATAAAAATGTTGGGCGTCCGATATATCTATCTTGGATATCCCATATTGAGTGCGATGGGCGGGGTCCACATCGAGATCGGGAGTAGTGAATAGAGCGATGGCTGTGAGTCCGATTGTTCAGTTGTATGTGTGTGCCCTCGATGGCCTCTCCTACGACAGCAAGGATGGCATAACGGCTCACATGAAGCTGCAACACGGGATAGAGAGATTCGAGGCCCCTCTCGTTAGAGCGAGGAGATTCGCGTAGAGTGACGGCGACGAACAACGAAAAAACTCGGGTTGAGGGGCGAGAGGAGTACGCCGGGTCCGTCCGCCTTCAGGATGAATGCCAGAAATCATTTAGGACCGCCGACGCTCACAACTCCTCTGCGAAAGCGCTCACGAGCGCGCGCCTCGTCGGCTCTGGAAGAATCGGCCGTAGAGTGTAGCTGCAGCCATCGTGGCAAGGCTGAAGAGCAGCAGGGCTCCCAGGAAAGGCAAGATTGCGAGCGAAATTGCGAGGGTGACGTACGGGAAGACCCTATGTTTCAGGAGCCTGACTCCAGCCGCCGCTCCGATGACGTAGGTCAGTATGGCGGCGCCGCTCGGGATCAGAAGCGCCGTCTCAAGGTCCGCGCCAAAGACATAGAAGACTAGGAGGACCGAGAACGAAAGCCCGACGAGAGCCAGGATGGAGCGATCCGGCGCGCTCGTCTTCTTGCTCACGTGGTCCAGCACCCTCGGAAGACCCCCGTCCCTCGCCACCGCGTAGATCACCCTCGACATCCCGGTCATGTAGGCGTTGGCTGTCCCGAAGATGATGAAGACAGCAAGGATGGCCGTCCCAATCGCCCCGTAGACTCCCAGTACGTTGGATAGGATGGCCGCGAAAGGCGCAACGCTACCCCCCGATTTGTAAGCGAGGGTTCCCACCGTCACGAAGGCCACCGCGATGTACAGCCCGCTCACGAGGGCCACGCTCAGCAGGATACTTCGATGGAAATCCTTCTTCGGGTCCCTGAACTCCTCCGCCACGTTCGAGACGTTTTCGTACCCCAGAAATGACCAGAAGATGAGGGCCGCAGAGACCCCGACCGGGAGGAGGCCATTCGGGAGGAAAGGCTCGAGATTTTCAAGCCTGACGAGGTAGCTCGAGGATATCACCGTCGCCAGGAGCAGCCCCACTATTGAGACCACTACGGCGAGCTGAACCTTATTGCTGACCACTATCCCTCTGTAGTTCACGACGAAGACGCTGAAGATTATGGCACCAGCGACCACAAACGTCTCGGCCCTGCTCATCGGGAACGCGTAAGCGACGTATGAAGCCGCGATCAGCATCACGGCGGGTCCTCCGGTTATGAACCAGAGGGCAAAGAGCCAGCCCGTCACCGTGGCGATGCGGAGCCCGAAGCTCTCCTTCGCGAAGGAGTAGATTCCACCCGCCTCCGGCTTTCGAGCTGAAAGGGAGGCGAAGGTGTAGGCGAAGGGGTAGCTTACTATCGACAAAAGGACCCAGGCTAGAAGCGAGCCAGGACCGGCAAGCTGAGCCGCAAGTCCGGGTAGGACGAGAACGCCAGAGCCGAGCACAGAGCTCACATAGAGTGCAACCGCGTACCGCAGTGTTATTGCCTTGCGAAGACCCTGGGTCGAGGCGGTCATCCCCGTTTAGCCCGAGCCACCGCAAACTCTGTTTAAGTGTTACACAGGCCACTGACGGCCACCACGGAGCCCGCGGGATCCGACCAAGTGGACCTCGATCTGACGAATGAGGGAATTCACGGTGCCTTCGAGATGCCCAATTCGTCCCCGGTGACGGTCGCGCAACGATTTCCGTCATTTCCAAGAAATATGCGTCTCTTTTGGCGACCTGGGTGCCGAAAACAAACATTTTAATACGAATCCAGTTCGTAGCTTCCGTTTGGTTCTCCGGGTCCTCGATTCCACTCTTCGCGAGGGCGAACTCTTCCGGCTGTACCCCTCGGACGTCAGAGTCAGGGTTGCTTCCCGCCTCGCCGACTCCGGGCTCAAGCGAGTCGAGTTGACGGTCGACTATCCTCCGCGCACCTCCTTTGGGGATGTTGTTCCGGTGGTGAAAGCCCTGCGGGACCGCGGGGTCGAGGTCGTGATGCACGGGAGGGCCTGTGAGGAGGATATCGAGGCCATCCGCAGATACAAGGCGGACGGGTGCGCCCTCTACATAGCCGTGAGTAAGCTTCATCGGGAGTACAAGCTTCACGGGGTCTCGGAGGATGAGGTCATCGAGAGGCTCTGCACTGCCGTTAGAGTCGCCCGCGATAGTGGTTTCGGCTACATCCGCGCGACGCTGGAAGACTCATCGCGGATTTATCTTGAAGACGGTGAGGAGGGACTCCCGCGGATAGCGAATTCGATTCAGAGATTGAAGGAGAGCGGCGCGACGATAGTCAGCCTCCCCGACACCTCGGGGCTTCTGACTCCCCGCCTCGCGCGCGACTTCTTCGCGAGAGCCAGCGCCTTCTCCCCTCTTCCGCTGGCGGCTCACTTTCACAACGACTATGGGCTGGCTACGGCGAATACGATCGAGGCGGCCCTCGAGGGGGCTGAAGAGGTGCACGCGACCCTGTTGGGAATAGGCGACAGGAACGGGATAGCAGACACGTACGAACTCGTCGCGACTCTCGAAGACATTCACGGGGTACGAACGGGGCTGAATCGTTCTTCCCTACGAGAGCTCTACGAGTACTTCTCAAGGGTCACCGGAATCGAAATACCCTGGCGTCACCCGCTTTCCAGAGAGGCGAGGACGGTCAGGGCGGGCGTTCACCAGAGCATGACAGTCAAGAGGAAGGAGGGTTACATCCCTTCAAGAAAACTGGAAAACGACTTCGGCGAGCCGTTGTACGCCATCAGCCCATATGTCAGCCACAACCTCGTTCAGACGATCATCACACCGCACACGGGGACCATAGACAAAGAAAAGACAAGACGTATAGCGGAGTCGTTGGCCACCGTGACCAGGGATGGCGCGACGCCACCGAGTCTTGATGCGGTCCAGGAGATAATCAGGAACGAGACGGGAGTGATGATACCACGCCAAGAGCTCGCGCGATACTTCGGTGGTGAAAGGGTGTACATCCTCTTGAAGCTCCATCCTCAATTCCCGGCGCAGAGGCTCGTGAAGGAGGCGATGGAGTGGGAAGGGGTTGAAGGAGTCGACGAAGTCTACGGCGAAGCCGATATGGTGATAAGGGCTCACATCACCTACGGGAAGGGGAGTGTAGTCTCTCTTCTTCGACAGAAGTTTCCAGACGCCCTGCAGGACTTGAAGGTCCTCGTGACAGACTGAGCGAGTTGAAGGGCCACGGGCAAGACGATTTTTTCGAAAGTCTGGGACAGCCACCTGCTCGCTGAGAGGCCCGACGGGCAGTCACTCATATACGTCGACAGGCATCTCACCCACGAGGTAACCTCCCCCCTAGCCTTCGAGGCTCTCAGAAAGGCCGGGCGGAGGGTTAGGCGTCCCGAACTCACCTTCGGGGTGATGGACCACAACGTACCGACGGGGGACAGGAGTCTTGCCGTCGCCGACGAGATGTCGAGCAGGCAGATGAAGGCGCTCGCGAACAACGCGGCACAGTTCGGGTTCACGCTCTTCGACTACTTCAGCCCCTACCAGGGAATCTCACACGTGATCGGGCCTGAGCTGGGGCTGACGATTCCGGGGATCACTTTAACATGCGGCGACAGCCACACCTCAACGCACGGCGCCCTGGGGGCGCT
>VBPQ01000079.1 GCA_005877185.1 Nitrososphaerota archaeon | reverse complement strand
CGATGCAAGAATCGGAGGGAAGATAGCCTCGAAGTATGGAAGAAGGAGGAGGAACAGGATCAACCACCTGCTGAACTGGACGACCAGGCAGATTGTGGAAGAGGCTTACGAAAGTAAGGAGACGATAGTCCTAGAGGACATCAAGGAATCCGCAGCCTCTACGCGAGGGGAAACGGCCAGGGACGCGAATTCAGGGGCAGGATGAACTCCTGGTCGTTCGGGGAGGCGCAGAGGCAGGTGGAGTATAAGGCGAAATGGAATGGAATACCGGTCATCCATCTGACGAAGGGCGAGACGAGGGGCACCACGAAAGACTGCGCGAAATGCGGGGAGAGACTCCAAGTCGCGCAGAGGGACGACGTAAGTCATGGGAGGCAGCTGTGGTGTCCCCGCTGCGGGAGATGGGTGGACCGTGACGTCAACGCGGTTATGAACCAGTCACGGAGGGGGCGGTTGAGGTTCGACCGTTCCCTGCCTAACGACGAGGCGAAAGGCGAGGCAGGTGAAGCAATGAAGGGGAACCCGACGACTCCGGTAATCCTCAGAGTCGATGCCTCGAAGATGACTCGGAGGGTTATCCCGACGAGTTACCAGAATCTTTGAGGGTTCTCGGTTGTGCGATGCGCTCTCCTCTTCATATCCATGATTCGCTTCGCCTTGCTTCCGCCGAGGTGATATGAGTTAGTAGAGAGCTGCGAAGTACTGCGGTTCCCCGGTTGTGTATATGGCCGGGTTGAAGTAGAAACCCCGGACGTTCGACGTCATCACCATGTAGATGTAAGGGTAGAAGGTCCAGATATCCATGACCTCCCTGTTGCCCAAGGCACTCATCGCGTTGGTTGCGGCGACCACGCCTGGAATGTTGTTCTGAGCGTTGGCCTGCTGGGCCTGGCTCCAGTAGGTCCCCATCTGGCCCAGGTTCCATCCTCCGGGGCCGGTGTATATCCCGCCGGGCGAAAGTATCGGCCCTAGGAAATCTAGGGACCAGGGATAGTCATCGAACCAGCCGAAGCATGACTCGGCCCAGGCGTACACCTCTCCGGAGAAGGCCTCGCTTGTCATCTGACCGCAAGGCAAAGGTGTCACGCTGACCGTTAGCCCCATGTTGTAAGTAGTGCTGACGTTGTTTATGGTTCCCGCCAACTGGTTGAGAATTGCCTGGTCAACTGTGTCGCCAGTCGCATATACGAGGGAGACAGTCTGCGGCGTAGGGTGAGAACACTGACCGTTGGAACCGAGCTGCTTGCAGCCGAACACGTTGCTGAATACGCCGGGGGGTGCGGCAGACCCGTTCTCGAACCTGAACTGTGTTATCGGGTTTTGCATCGCGCTCAGGAGGAGCGACTGCACTTGACGTGGGTTGTAGCCATAGGCAACCTTGAGTGATGCGTTGTAAGATCCCTGAGGGGGGATTCCCGGGGGCTCGAGCCCGTTCGCCACCTTGCCGAGGTTGTTGTTCACCTGCTGGTTGATCTGAGTCAGATTGACGGAGTCGGCGAAGGCTTGCCTGAACCTTATGTCCGCGAATGGCTGGAAGGAGTAATAGGTGCCCGTGAACGGATTAGTCACGTTCGTGTCCAAGGGGATGAAGTAGGTTGCGTACTGGGTGTACGGTCCGTAGATAGTCACGCCAGGAGCCGTCGAAGCCAGGTGCCCTTTCGCGAGCCATTCACTCCTGTTCGCAACGTCGTAGATGTTCGTCGAGGCGACGTCTATCACCATCGCCTGCCCGGATGCGGCCGCGTCCTTGAGGTCTATCTCCCTGGTCGTCTGGTCGGGAACGAACTTGTAGACCACCGTCTGGATGCGTGGATGAATGTTGTTGTAGGGTCCTCCCCAGTAGTTGGTGTTCGCCTTGAGGGTGACCACGTTCGAGGCCACATCGACGCTCTGGACCGTGTACGGACCTGTCCCGGCCAGCGAGCCCTGAGCCGTCGAATCGAGATACGTGGCACCACACCCCTTCGCGCTGCATGTCGCCTGGAAGTCGTCGTAGTACTGGTTCATCTTCTGAGTGACGTTGCCCGAGAGCGTCGGATAGGGAAGATGGTAGCCCGAGCTCGGCTGGCTCCAGAGCTGAATGTCGTGCTGCATGACGAAATCGGGAGCCACTATGTTTGCCCAGAGATTAGCGATCAGGTAGGGCAGGGCGCTGTTCGGGTTCATGATATGAAGTTCCAGAGTGAGCGGCCCCGTTATCTGAACGAAATGCTCGTTCAGTACCTTCTGGGTGTACTGACTCCCGTAGGTCTGGGTGCAGGAGCAGAGGGTGGTGCTCAGGCTCGTGTCCAGGAGCTGCTGCATGATCCAGGAGGCCTGAGTCCCGTGCCCCACGGGAGCGCTACCGTCCATTACGAGGAGCCGGTTGTAACTGAAGTAGACGTCAGAGGAATTGAGCGTCTCCCCGTCTGCGAACTTGATCCCGCTCCTCAGGGTAGCGGTGAGGGTCTTCCCGTCGGTCGATACCTGATAGCTCTGCGCCAGCCATGGGATGGGGTCCAGCCCGTTCGAACCGTTGAACCAGAGGAGAGGTTCGTAGATGTTCTGTTCGACGGAGGCCCCGTATATGTCGTACGAGACCTGCGGGTCGAGGAACTGGACAGTGGAAAGGGTCTCGTATGTGATTGACTGTGGGACTATGTGGGCACTGGTTGTGCTCGTACTGCTGCCCGTAGTGGACGATGAACTCGGCTTCACGGCGCCGCTGGAGGCGTAGAAGTAGACCGAGGCGCCTGCGAGGACGAGCAACGCAATAACTGTCACGGCGGTTACGGCTCTGCCGAGGGCACGACTACGACTTGATCTCACGTGCAATTGTTGTAATATGTAAATCGACGAAAAGACGTAATTTAAGACTTTCTCACTTTGCTTCTCCGCCTCTCTGGCGGGAAGTTGTCCAGCGGGATGACGGTGCCTACGACCCAGTTCGGCTTGTCGACGACTTCGTGTATCCTCAGGTCGGCCGAGACGCTGCAGAGAACATAGGCCTCCTCCCTAGTCAGACGGTACTCCCTCGTGAGATGGTCTATCATGTTCCTCACCGAGGCCTTTGTCGCGTCCCACAAGTCCGGGGCTATCCCTGTCGTGCCGTAGAGCCCTCTGCGACCGACACTCTCGCCCGCGACCAGGTAGTGCGGGGAGTAGAGGTTCGCACCCTTCATAAGGTCAAAGCGCAAAGTCACCTCCCCCGGGCACTCGATCGCAGTCACGCAGACCTCGCCGTCGCCCTGCGCGGCATGGACGTCCCCGACGGAGAACAACGCTCCCTCCACCCAGACGGGCAGGAAGAGTCTGCTGCCCGCCGTAAGGTGCCTGATGTCGACATTCCCCCCGTGCTTCCCCGGCGGCATCACGTCGAAGTACCCTTCCTCAGGGGGAGCGACCCCGTAGACGCCGCAGAACGGTTTGATCGGCACCCTGATTCCGTTCTTAAACGGGGCGTACCTGCCGTCTCGGAGGTTCCATATCCATAGGTACGGTTTATCGAACTCCTCCAGGAGCCCCAGACCGGGGACGATTCCCGACCAGCCCCAATTCGCCGTCTTCACCCTGATTACGTCCACGACCAGCGCGTCGCCCGGTCTGGCTCCCTCGACGCTGACCGGCCCGGCGAGCGGATAGAACTTCTCGGCGTTCAGGTTCGCGAGGTCGTCTGCGCTGCTCTTCCGTGATACCTGGGAGGAGGTCACCTCGTTCACATGGAAGGTCACGGTATCGCCGGGCTTGCTGTGGAGGACGGGTCTGTGGCTCCTGCTCCACTTATAGTGGAACGTGTCGGCCTTCACGACGGTGCCTCTGGGCACGGCTGACCTTCATCACCTCCGCTCATATATCTATCAAGATATTGCTCCTCAGGACAGGACAGCAGCTTTCTGGGGAACGAGGTTTGGAAGCAACACGTCGGGAGGACGCACTAACAATCATACCCCATCCGTTGGTAATACTACACTAGAAACTGCGAGAATTCTTAACTATGGATGGGAAGACGTTCAATACCAGTGTCTTCTGAACCGCTCTTCGAGGTAGTTTCGAAGCTTAACAGAAGAATTAGAGTAAACAAGTCCTATTGGGATTACATAGTAAACGTCAAGCATCCTTCCATGCGCGGACTGGACGAGTTTGTCAAGAGTTCGCTGACCGAGCCGGTCGAGGTCAGGAGGAGCAAGAGAGATCAGAGCGTCCACCTCCACTATGGCAGGTTCAAGGCGAAGCTTGTTGTCTGCACCGTAGTCAAGTTCTTTAAATTGGGACGGCTTCGTAATTACGGCCTACTTGACCAGAAGGATGATCGGTGATTCGATATGGAAACGGAAATAGTACGGTCGCTCTACTATAACCCAGACACCGACACGCTCGATATCTGGCTCGGTGATCCGTCAAGCGAAACTGATGCTGAACCAATCACAGAAAATCTTGTCAGCAAGCGTAACCGGCGCGGCGAAATCATTGGTTTCGAGATAATCACTCTTGGCAAACTCAACAGCGAAGACATGAGAAAGATGCCCGAAGAAGCCCGAGTCTTGCTGAAAGAAAGTGCGAATAGGTTGTCTATCGTCAGTCGTACGCACAAGTGAGTAAGACTAGCATCGCTCCGAATCGCTCGTTGATTCAGCCTCCCAGTGAATCAGGAACCATAAGCCTCGGAAGAGGCCGAAGGTGGTGATGGGATACGTCCACGGCTTTGGCAACGGTATAGGCAGAAGGAGGATCTTTACTCAGCAGTTAATCACTTATCATGTGACAAACGTCCACAGCTCTCGCAACCGTCAAAACGTAAATATTGGTGGCTGGGGCGGCCCAAACGGGTGTTGGAATCGCAAGGGAAACCAGACATAAGGCAGCAAGTCGAGGCTAGCAGGGGTGCCCTGAAGAAGCTCCAGCTACTCATACCTGGCTTGAGAGGGTACAGGCAGAAGGAGGATATCAGGGTCTCGGACGAGTTGCTGAGGAATCAGGTGGCCGACAGACTCGATAGAGCCAAGGCGAACCTCAACCTACTGAGGAAGCAGATGGTCAGCAACAACGACCTCACCAATCTGGGCGGCCTCGCTTCCTTGATATCGCAGGTACAGGCCCTGAGCGGCGAGATAAGGCACGCGGCGCAGGGCTATTCCGGGTTCGTCGCTCCTATACAGGTCACGGAGGACGCGCTCAATCGGCTCTACGACAGCGATGTCACTTTTGTGAGCACCGTCTTCCAGTTCGAGTCGTCCACGGCACCGAGCGCCCTGACGTACAACCCGACGGCGCCCAGCTCGATTCAGCCAGCCGTGTCGCAGCTGACCGCTCAGGTGAGAGACATCAGAGAAAAGTGGGCGACGAGGATCGAGGGGATGGAGGACATCCTCCTGAAGAAGTGAAACTTGAATGTTCAGAAAGAAACCTAGCGTTCCTGCCACGGGCGGAAGCGTCCTCGGCACCACCACGATAGCCTGGGACGACGAGTTCAAGGCCGGAAACATCATGTGGAAGGTCCCGAGGAACATCAGGCTGAACGACAACATCGTGGTCAGGGAGGACGAGATCGCTGTATTCTACAGGGACGGGAAGGTGCTGACCTACTTCGACCAGCCCAACAGGTACGCCCTGACCGACGTCAACGCTCCGTTGGTCGGAAAGCTGCTGAAGTTCTTCACGGGCGTTCAGCAGCAGGCCGAGGTCTTCTACCTCCAGAAGAGATACCTCGACGGAAAGTTTGGGAGCACACAGCCCTACCAGTTCACCGACCCTACCTTCGGCGTGGTGAACCTGAGAGTCTTTGGTGAGTACAGGTGGAAGGTGGCCTCGCCGGAGCTCTTCATCAACCAGTTCGTCGGAACCTTCAACCTCGAGACTTCGGACGATGTGGAGGGCAGGCTGAGAGAGCAGCTGGTGATCCTTGTTTACGACTCGCTCGGAAAGATGAAGCAGCAGGGGCTGAAGGTGACAGACTTG
>VBPQ01000240.1 GCA_005877185.1 Nitrososphaerota archaeon | reverse complement strand
CTTCCCCAGTGACGAAACCGGCCATTTCGCTGTCGTCCAGTTGGAGACAGTACACATACTCTGGCCGAGAGACCAGTTCTTTGACGCTTCTGACGAAGACAAAGCCCACGTCGCTACCTACCAACCTCTCGATTCTCAGCATCTGCTCGGTCTGCTCTTCACGCAATCTTCTCCTGCGCATTCGATCAACCTTCTGTCTGACCACGCTAGGGCACGCGCGTGAAGTTGGTCCCACGCGTGGGTTGGAGGAGGTTCTGGTCGCCTTGGTCAGAGCCAGGAAATCCGACGCCTTGATTGGCAACCTTTCGTACCTTGCGTGTGTGCAAGTCCCAGAACGCCCTTCGGTGGTCCAAGACCGGGCCACCGCGCGATGCTCGTCCTTCAGGAACTCCCAGTCTGTTATCTTCCCCAGCGTCTCAGGCCCGACGAAATTGACAGTGTAGAGTGGATGAGACGCAGTGCGCTGCCGGGCTATTCGGAAGGTCAACCCCAGCCTGGCCGCCAGAAAGCCCAGCTGATTCTGCAGCTCTCTGGATTTCGTCGCGATGTTGATGAACCTACGACGCTTCCTGATGTATCCATCGCCAGCTATCAGTCCTTCCACGAATCCACGTGCCGCGGACTCTCCGGAGTTGAAAATCAAATCAGGAACCTTCAGCTTTCCCTTCTCCGACGAACCCGGCAGACCAAAGACCCGTTCCAGAACCCTGACCAAGCCAGCGCTGTTTATCTGAACAACATGCATCCGCGCCCACCGTTCCTTGTACACCCGCGGTGAAATCCCGAAAAGCGATTCCACAGTCTTGCAGGTAGTCTCGAGCAAATCCGGCTCAGAGAGCCCTATGTCGATTCTCACGTAGGTCTTTGTGGCGCTGCCATCGGCGACGAACATCCCTAGAAAGAATCCCAGCTGCTCGTCAACAGGGAGGACGGCGGGCAGCCAAGCCATCCTCCCTCCCTGCCTCCTTCCGACACCAACCCGCAGCCCCGCGTGAGATTCGAGAGGAACGCTGAGGGAAGGCAGGAACCTGAACGGTATGATTCCGCTCTTGATCCACGAATTGACTGACTGGAAGGTATAGCCTTCCGCCATCGCCTCCTTTACGAGCCTCCGCCTGTTTGCCGCAATCGTCTCTGAAAGCGAATTCCCAGAGACTCTCCACAGAAACTGCTCTTTGGGGCTCAGGACATCTTTCCCACCGTCCTAGTCTCGCGTGACGGAGCCGGGATTCTCTTGGCTACTGGAACGACTTCGCCTGCCCTGAGTTCATTCGCTGGCTTGACCTCGAGCTCGCCGTTGCGCAGCGTAAAGAACGGGTGGTCTGGCGTGGTGACGACCTCCCGCCCGTCCTCCATCGTTACTCTGACCAGTTTCTGGTCGTTCGGCTTCTTGATCAGACGGGCAACCCTGCAATACTTTGCCATTAGGTCGTGGTCTAACCCCGCGACAAACACATCGCGAGGGCACTCGATCACTCCGGTCCTCTCGCCCGCCAGTTCGTCTACTAACTCCCCGATTTTCACGAACCTGTCACGGCTATCAGCAGTCCTGACGAAGATTGGAGACTCCGGCGGGAGGCAGGTCACCCCAAGCCACTTGAGCGCCGACTGCCGCGCGTCGTACCTCTCCCGTTCCTCCCCGCTCTTCGCGTTCTTCTTCAGCTGCTTGTACCTGAGTCTCTTCTCGACGATGATCTTGATGGCGCGCGGAACTATTCCCTTTCTGTTCTGGCAGACGTTCCAGTCAAGTTCAGGAATTCTGTTGGTCGAGGATGGGCAGCACGGGCACCTTACCGTTTCAGCCGAGAGGTTCTTCTTCAGCATGATGTTGGGGTAAAGCGCGCCGAAGTCCAGCTCTCCGATACCCTCGAAGAGGCCGACCCTCGGCTCGAAGATGAAACCCCCTCGGTCCGCGACCATCAGGGTCCATCTGTCCTTGAACTTCTCCGCGATGACGGGCTTCCACGGGACCAGGAGGTCGATCTTGCTCGCGTGGTAGAACTGGAGGCTCGAGAGCGCCTTCCCGATGCTCGCCCTGCTCGCCGTCTGGAGCGGCATTCTGCAAATCCTGCTCAGTTCGAAGAGTCCTTCGAGACTCGGGCCGTTGCAGATGAAGGAGCTCGAGAGGTCGAGGTGAACCCTCCCGCAGAGCTTCATCGCGGAGGGCTTGAAGAGAATCTTCCCGTAGCTGAAGTACGAGGTACCCGCCTTCGAAGGAAGGGTCAACCTCGTCCTCTCCCTGTCCAGGAAGAACTTCTCGGAGAGACCGTTGCTCTCGGCGCGCTTGATCAGGTAGGGGAGGAGGAATGTGTCCCCCTCCTCGGTGAGGAGGAGGTCGGGGTCCAGTTCCTCAAGGGCCTTTACCAGCTCGAGTATCTTCTCTCCTTCGGAGCCGGTCTCAATCACTAACTCCTCGCCTCGACTGGTCAGCTTGACACACCTGATCGTGTCTGTATTCCTCGCGATCCTCCCCTCC
>VBPQ01000090.1 GCA_005877185.1 Nitrososphaerota archaeon | reverse complement strand
GAAAGGAACAGAGACCCGGGTTCAAATCCCGGCGACCGCACATTGGTTTCTCTCCCCCTTTTTGCCTGTGCCTGTCTGTGCCTGTGTCTCGATTGCCTTTCCCTCCAACAGGCGGATTGTGGCCTCGGAGAAGGCCGGTAGTATGATTTATTGAACAGCTTGCGACGTCTACAAATATTGTGGAGATTTTATGAGAACTAGGATACCCACAGTAACGTCCAAAGATGGTACTAAGATTGCGTACGACAAAGTGGGCCATGGGCCGGTTGTAATACTTGCGCTCGGAGCTCTCAATTCAAGGAAGTCTGGGGCCAAGTTAGCTAAACTGCTTGCGTCTCGTTTCACTGTCATAGGCTACGACCGGCGCGGACGTGGTGATAGCACAGACACTGCACCATATGCACCTCAACGCGAAGTTGAAGATGTAGCGGCGTTAATCGATGATGTTGGGGGGCAGGTGTATCTTTATGGTCATTCTTCCGGTGCGGCTATCGCACTTGAAGCTGCAATCAAACTGCGCAAACAGGTTAGGAAACTAGCCATATACGAAGCACCTTATGCCTTGGATGGCGATGCACGCAGAGCTGCCAAAGAGTATAACAGACAGCTCAAGAAATTGCTCAAATCTGGACGCAATGGTGATGCCGTGGCTCTATTCGTCCGACATGTAGGCGTGTCTGATAGGCAGATTCAGGCTATGAGACGCATGCTAATGTGGCGAGGATTAGAAGCCATGGCCCCAACCTTGGCGTATGACAGCGAAGTTCTCGGCGAAGGCCATTCTTTGCCCACTGCTCTTTTAGCGGGCATTACTACTCCCACACTCGTCATGCACGGCGGTGCGGGAGCTCCGTCTATGCGCGACGCGGCTCAAGCAATCAGCGAAGCCATCCCGAATGCGCAGCTCCGTACGCTCGCCGGCCAGACACACGGTGTAAGCCCTAAAGTCCTTGCGCCGGTATTAGCAGAGTTCTTCGCATGAAGAGGCAATTTACGGTTCTCAACTCTGCGTGAACCGCCCCTCGGACTGCTTCGAGACCCATGACGGAGGATAGCGGGAAGCCACCTGTTGATATCGCTCCTGCCAGTTAGGCAGAGGTTGTCTGTTCAGCTGGGCTTGCAACCGGTCCATGAACGCATGCGTGCCCGGAGCGAAGCCGAGAGCGGTCTCGCGGTTGAGCTTGCGATGCTCGAGATGAAGAATCGTTCCTTCGCCATCGCGTCGAAGCTCCCACCGGATGATAGCATCTTCTCCCGACTGGAGTTCGGCGCGAGGAGCCGCCTTCCATTCGTGCTCAAACACCTTGGGAGGCTTCCAGGCCAGTATCCGACCGGTCACGTGCAATCGAGAGGGTCCCGCAGTGAAGTCGATGGTGCCACCTTCTCGCCCATCGATCATGGCCTCAGTCATGTACCAGCTCGATAGCTCCGATGGGTCCGTAAGGGCCTTCCACACGGCTTCCGGAGGGTGAGCAAGCCGCCTCCGGAAAATCAGAGTGGCCTTCTCCCCTTCCATGACCACCGATCCTGTCGGACCGAATTCCTCTCTCTTCATCATCGCGCCTTCCCTTCTCTTTCATCAAGGTGCTTCTTCAGCGATTCCAGTCGCCCTGACCAGAACCCGCGATACGAAGAGACCCAAGTGTCTACTTCACGAAGTTTGCCTGGCTGTAGCGCATAGACTCGCCGTTGGGCCTGGGGAGACACAACGACAAGGCCTGCCTGACGAAGTATCCTGAGATGCCTGGAGACGGCCGGCTGAGGCAGGGCGGGGAAAGCAGCCACCAATTCTCCTGCCTGACGTTCACCATCCTTCAAGAGTTCGAGTATCCTGCGGCGGATTGGGTTTGACACGGCCGCGAAGACTGCGTTACTCCGGGCTTCGCTCCTCTGCGGCACTGCGCCTACGACCACGAGGTTTTTGACGGCAGCTGGTTAATCGAGAAGAGGTTCCCGTCAGGGTCGGAGAAGGTCGCGGAGATTCCCCAGGCATATTCTTCAGGCTGAGCCTGCTTGAACTGCACCCCTCTTGATTTCATTTCGGCGAAGGTCTTGCGGCAGTCGTCGACACGGAGCACGATCGGAGGGCCGCTCCCAGGCTTCCAGTTCTTCGACCAACTATTGGGGTCCGGTGACCCGACCTGCCAGAGGGCCAATTCCAGATCCTGTCCCTTGGGGCCGACGGTGACCCATCTGTAGCTGCCAGGAGGAGTGAAGTCGGTCTTCTTTTCGAACCCGACCTTCTTTGTGTAGTACTCAAGCGCTTCCGCCTGGTTCTTGACTACAAGTGTGAACTGTGCTATTCTTGCGTCCATGGTTGCCTGTATAACAGGTTGGGTATATAACATTACTGATATCTCGCTCCTAATTGGCATTGACCACACAGATTTCGCCGATCCTACTGGGGCTAAGGTTCTGGCTATTCGGGCACGAGGATAGGAATTTCTATCTCGTCGGGTTCCCAATCTTCCATACGCCCAGACTGGTATGCTTCGTAAGCGCTAAGGTCGAGAAGACCGTGTCCGGAGTTGTTGAACACTATCACCTTCGGCTCCCCGCTCTGCTTGCACCTCCTCGCCTCGTCGATCGCGAACCTTATCGCGTGCGCGGACTCAGGAGCCAGGATTATTCCTTCAGTCTTTTTTTGAAGACGTTGTGGGCACAAAAAAATCGCGGGTTCAGATTCCTCCCTCCAGACCTGTTCCCTAGCCGGAGAGACGACTCATCGCTTGCTTCGATGACGGTGCTTTCTCGGTGGATTCAGAGCGACTACGTCGTACAGCATGCGTCTGTAGTTTATCGTCAGCGTTCTCGCAAAGAACGGACCTTCGATATGCAAATCGGTCAGGTCGTACGTGCTATTTTCGTGCAGGTCGAACTTTTCAAACGAGAGGCAATCTTCGAGATAAGGCTTGAGCTTGAAGACGTCAGGGTCTACCAGGACCTCCCTCGGTATCGGTTTCTCATTTGAAGAAAGAAGCAGGTCATTCAGTGCCTCTCTAGCCGCTTCGTAGTTTTTCCATCCCTCTTCCACAAAAGCGATGAAGATTCCGTTTGCAACGAGTCCTGACGTGAATGAGCCCCCCTTGTCATCGGCATACCCCTTGAGAAGGTGCGCTTTGATGTTGAGCTCGTTCGATTTATCGAAGGCGTACAAGAATTGGCGAGCCACGCCCTCCATCTCCGACTTGTGAGCGTGGTTGAGCGAGTCTCCGAACGCGCCGCTCGCCAAGAGAAATCTGGCCGCGTCATAATCACCCGAAATCAGGGCGCTGGAGATCATGTGTGAGAAGTCGGGTTCGTAGGGGATTTCGCTCATCAAGAGTCCCTTTCGGGTGATTTCATGTGTGCGGGGGTCAATCGCGCCGATCTCAC
Source organism: Nitrososphaerota archaeon (assembly GCA_005877185.1). GTDB lineage: Archaea > Thermoproteota > Nitrososphaeria > Nitrososphaerales > Gagatemarchaeaceae > TA-13. Next base: position 2,871 of record VBPQ01000090.1, on the reverse strand, counting down.
CGAGCCAGTCCTCTGCAAAGGCGACTTCGCGATGGTCCACCTTCGACATGAACTCTAACTCTGAAAGCCTGAGGCCGTACTTTGACATGAGAAGCACCAAATCGAACGGAGTCTCGGTTTCGAGAGCCTTGCGCACCGGTATGGGCTCGATTTTCTTTGGGATCGGAGTGTCAGAGATGATGACGGCCCGACCGGGCTTGAAGCGACCGATTCTGCCGATCATCTGCAGGAGAGAGTTGTTGTCTATCCTCTTGTACTGGAGCGTCCTTCGACCCAGCTTGTCCTTGCTGTCGATCACTTCGTTGAATATCAATACGTTATCGACGTAGATGTTCACGGACGAGGCGATGACATTGGTTGCAAAGATTCTCAGATTCTTGTCGAGTTCAGCTCTTTGCTGGATTTTGTTGACTTCTGAACCGTCTAGGCCGCCGTGAATGTAGGCGCCGCTGTAACTACTCGCATACCTCTCGACCAAGCGCCTCGTGGGGAGAAAGATGAGCCACGATTCGTTGCGGGGGCGTGAGTTGAGGTAGAGCGAGAGGGTGCCGAACATCTCGTCGACGTCTCTTACGAGCTCCACCTCGAGCGAGACCGGATATCTGCGACCGCTCAGGAGATAGAGCTTCGAGATTCCCATGAATGAGAGGAACTCCTTTGGGTCGATTGTGGCGCTCATGATTCGGAAGAGGTTTCTCGCCTTCGCTTCCTCCTTCTTGGCGAGGGACAGACACAGCTCCAGCTGGGAAGACATCTGGTGACTTTCGTCGAAATAGATCGAGGAATCGAAGATCGAATTCTCGGCCAGCATTCTCAGTAGGACGCCGTCCGTGACAATCTTAATCTTGCCACCGACGTTAATCTTGGTGTCCCTTGTGATGACCGCTAGCTCATCAATCAGTTCTGGGTGTAGCGCTCGGAGTGAATAGAGCAGGGCGTTGCACGCGGCCCTTGAAGGCTCGCGAATGACGATCTGCCTGTTCCTGTTGCATAACGCGAACTCGTGAATCGGGGTGACTGTGCTCTTTCCCGTCCCGACGTCGCCGATAATTACGAAGTGGTCCGAAAAACTTACCGAATCAATGATTGAGAAGATCGGGAGGTTCGGCTTTGCTGCTTTGCCAGCCGCATCTTCGGCTCGTCGTTCCTCCTCTGCCGAGGTGGCGGGCTCAAGTGTGTGGCGAATTTCGGATTCCTTGCTGACCAAAAGAAGCTCTTGAGCCCTCTAAATCGGCACGGTTGACACTTGCCCTCAATCGCAGCATCGGTGGACGGCTCAGGCGGACTTGATCGCCCTTTCGTAGATCCCGAGTCCCTCGTCGAGCAGGATCTCCTCGATGGTCAGCGGGGCCATGAAGCGCAGGACGTTCCCGAAGTGGCCGCACGTGTGCATCAGAAGCCCCTGCTCGAACATGCTCCTCCTGAAGCCGTTCGCCAGGGCCTTCGATGGTTTCCTAGTCTCCTTTGATTCGACGACCTCGTTGCCTATCATGAAGCCGACGCCCCGGACCTCCCCGACGTTCTTGGACTCGTCGGCGATCCTCTCGAATTCAACTTTCGTCTTCTCCCCCAGCGTCCGCACTCTCTCCAGCAGGTTCGTCCTCTTCATGTAGTCGATGGAGGCGGTCCCCGCAGCCATCCCGAGCGGGTTCCCCCTGTAGGTCCCGAGATGGAAGCCCTCCTCCAGCTTTTCGTCGTATTCAGACCTGTACGCTATCAGCGAGAGCGGAATCCCCGCCCCGACCGACTTCGATACGCAGATGATGTCGGGGGTGGTCGCCGTCAGCTCACATCCCCAGAACTTTCCTGTCCTTCCGAACCCTGTCTGCACTTCGTCGACGATCAACGGGACCTGGTACCTCTCGGCGACCTCTCGCAGTCCCGGGAGGAAGTCTTCGGGAGGGACGATGTACCCCCCCTCGCCCTCGATCGGCTCGACCAGTATGCCCGCCAAGTCGTCCAACCCGGAGTGGTCGTCCTCCAGCAGATGCTCGAGATATCGGATGACCACCTTCGATTCGTCGTCCTTATTCTCGACGGGGAGGGGGAAGCGGTATGAATAGGGGTACGGGAGCCTGAACACGTTCTCCCTCGACACCCCCGCATAGTCGAGGTAGTGGCTGGACGCCGTCAGGCTGACGACACCCTGGTGGACGCCGTGGTATGCACCCTCGAAGGCGACTACCGTCCTCTTCCCCGTGACCCTCCTGGCGACGCTGACAGCGGCCTCGACCGAGTCTCCGCCGGTGACAGTCAGGAGGACCTTCGCCTTACCCTTCATTCCGGGCGGGAGCACCGAATGAATCCGCTCCAGGAACGCGATGCGTGTTTCGGTTGGAATCTCCAGGGCGTGCCATACCTTCCCCAGCTGGCTTCTGACGGCCTCCTCGACGAAGGGGTTCCTGTGCCCGAGGTTGAGGACGGAGACGCCGCTCACCCAATCGATGTAGAGGTTTCCGTCGACGTCCTTTACAGTCGCCCCGCTTGCGGAATCGATGGCAAACGGGAATGCCTTGGGGTAGATGACGGCCTTGGTCTCCAGCTTCGATTGCTTCGCAAGGAGCTCTCTGGACCTTGGACCAGGGGGTTTGACCACTATCAATGGGGCTCGCTCATGAGTCTGTTCTTGCATGGTGGCGCCCTCCGACACGGATGGACGAGCCATATGAATCTGCCGAGTCGTTTCGGAGCATGCTACCTACCGTAAACCAGTTTGGACCGAAGGGCTTGTTTGGCTGGCGACCCAAGGGACTCCCGCTGAGGAGATAGCCTCCCCCGTGGAGAGTGCAATCGTTATTATCGGGCGCTCAGGCGAACCACGAAGTCAGTTGAGCCTCCTCCCCTTCGAGCGACTCGCCGTCTACGGGTTCG
>VBPQ01000089.1 GCA_005877185.1 Nitrososphaerota archaeon | reverse complement strand
TCAGCGTCCCTGAAGGGGCCCGGGTCTCGGCCGGGGACACACTCCTCGTTCTTCAGTCGATGAAGACTGAGATATCCATCACAGCCGAGGTTGGGGGAAGGGTCAGCAGGATTCACGTGAAGAAGGGGGACGAAGTGAACATCGGACAGACTCTCGCCGAGATCGAATCGTAGAAACTCCCGCCATGTTCTCCAAGGTCCTCATCGCAAACCGCGGAGAGATCGCGGCGAGGGTCATAAGGACCTGCAGGAGGCTCGGCGTTGAGACTGTAGCGATCTACTCAGACGCGGACGCCGGGGCTCCCCACACGAAGCTCGCGGACGAATCGATGAGGGTGGGCGAGTCTCCCCCCCTCAAGAGCTACCTTTCGATCGCCAACATATGCGAGGCGGTAACCCGGACCGGGGCGGAGGCCGTGCACCCAGGTTACGGCTTTCTTTCGGAGTTCTACCAGTTCGCAGAGGCGGTCGAGAAGGCAGGAGCCGTCTGGGTCGGACCCAGCCCCCGAGTGATGAGGAAAATCGAATCGAAGACGTACTCGAGGAGGGTCGCGCGTGAGAACGGCATCCCGACGATACCCGGGACGTACGAGCCGGTCGGCGACCCCGCTGAACTGGAGAAGCTCCTGAGCGAGTTTGGACCCATCTTGATCAAGCCGGATGCAGGCGGGGGCGGAAAGGGCACCAGGAAGGTGACCGAACCCCGGGCAGCGAAGGAGGCCCTCGAGGGAGCCTCGAGGGAGGCGAAGCTCTACTTCGGCAACGGAGACGTCTACGCCGAGAAACTGCTCGATGCTCCCAGGCACGTCGAGGTCCAGATTCTGGCGGACGAAGGCGGAGTAATCCATCTCTTCGAGAGAGAGTGCTCTCTGCAAAGAAGGTTCCAAAAGGTCGTCGAGGAGTCGCCATCCCCCGCGCTCACCCGGGAGCAACGGGCCGACCTTCTCCGAGCAGCCAAGGCGATGGCCACCGCGACCGGGTACACCAACGCCGGGACCTTCGAGTTCCTCTACGAAGAATCGAAAGAACAATTTTACTTCCTCGAGATAAACAAGAGACTCCAGGTCGAGCACCCCGTCACAGAAATGACCACGGGGGTGGACATCGTCGAGCAGCAGCTCAGGGTCGCGAGTGGTGAAGGCCTCGGAATCGAGCAGGACGGAGTCGAACAGAGGGGCAACTCGATCGAGGCGCGAGTATACGCGGAGGACCCGAGGACCTTCATGCCCTCCCCGGGCAAGATTACGAAGCTCAGGATCCCCACAGGCGAGCACATCCGCGTGGACCATGCCCTAGAGGTCGGGACGAGCGTCTCCTTCTACTACGACCCACTTATCGCAAAGCTCATCGCCTGGGGGAGTTCCCGTCGGGAGGCGATCTCGAGAGTCTTGGAGTCGCTCTCCGACTTTGTCATCGAGGGTGTGAAGACCTCAATACCCCTCCAGAGGGTGATACTCCGAAGCAAGGACTTCCTGGACGGCAGGTTCGATACCACGTATCTCGATTCCAAGCTAACGGACCTGCGGGCAGAGATCGAGGACTGAGCCGTGCTTGAACGTTTAAAACCAGAACCGGACGCATTCGTCCCGTGGCGGGGGGTTCATCCGAGGGAAAGAAGCGCGCCCTCAGGAACTTCATCGAGGCATTCAACACCGGCAACATGAAGCTTCTTGACGGCGTCGTCACCGACTCGACCACCTACACCTTCCTCGGCACGACGAGGCTCGCGGGTGTGAACAACGCCCTCAAGACGATAGATGAGCTCGGGAAATCGGCGTTCCCCGAGGGGATAAAGTTCGACATCAAGCAGATAATAGTTGACGGAAGTTTCGGGTGCGTCCGCTGGGAGGACTTCGCGACGAAGGACGGCCGCAAGTATCATAACTACGGCGTCTTCTTCGTAGAGTTTGACGGAAACAGGATTCGGAGACTCTGGGAATACATCGACTACGAGAGGTTCAAGGCCTTCTTCGACTACGACCACATCCAGCGCAAGATTGGCGACTCCGTCTTCGAGTAGCTCACCTCGCGCATCTGGTTACCTTGGGTAACCACAAATAGGAGACGTGAAGATACCCCGCCCGCGCTTGAGGCTGCCGGAGTACGCTTCGTGTGATTCGCCCTTCGCCTGCGCCGCATCACCCATCATAGCGAGAAAATGGCTTCCCGTGGTTGTCTGCCACCTTCTGAACGGGCCGAAGAGGTTCAGCGAACTCAAGCGGAACATTCCTTACGTGTCCGCGAAGGTGCTGGCGGAGAACCTCAGGTTCATGGCGGAGGAGGAGATGGTCCTGCGTGAAGCTCGAGGGGAGCAGCCCGTCGAGGTGTGGTATCGCCTGACAAGCAGGGGAAGAGACCTCGCGGCGGTGATAAATGCGATGAACACTTGGGGCCGAAAGTGGCTTCAGGTTCCGGCTGGTTCCGAGGCAGCCGCTAGAAACCTCGACGGTAAGTCTGAGAAGGCGAGTCCGCTCATCGCTCAGTGGTGATTGAGGCTGAATGTCGAAGTCCTGATCGCTTCGTGCTGCACTCCCGTCGAAGTGAGGAAGAAAGTCCTCACCGTGCTCGAGGGGATGAAGGGGGAGGTCCCCGACCTCGCCTGGAGGGTGATGGACGTGACGGAGGAGCCTGAACTCGCCATCAAGTACAGGGCACCGATCACTCCCGCCATATACATCGACGGAAAGCTCGAATTCATGGGATACCCCAAGCAGGCGGCTCTTCAGGCCAAGATCAGGGCACATAGGAAGCAGAGCAGAGAAGCTGGAGAGAAGGTTTATCCTCAGTGACTTCCGTGTCATGCAGAGGAAACTGACGCAAGCATGAGAGAAATTATTCGACCAGGAACCCCCCGAGGGTCGTCTGCGGGCGCGGCCAAGTAATTTGATCGAAGCCTTTCACGAAGTCCTCGCATTCGCTGTCGGCGTGGTTAGTGGTTTCCTGCCGTGCTGCTTCGTGGTGTATCCGGGCCTCTTCGCCTACTTCTCCGCGAACGAGGAGAAGGAATCAAGAGTTCGCACTGCCGCCGTCTGCCTAGCCTTCTCAGCCGGCATCGCCCTCGTCGGGGCGGCGATCACTGGCGGCCTACTCTCGCTCGGAGTGGTGATACTCCGCGACGCCCTCGGCTTGGGAAACGTGGGTGCCAACTATGCTGGCTGGGCCGCGCTGAACCCGTTCAACCCGATTCACACCCCGATACTGGTCGTTGTCAACTATCTCGGGTGGGCAATACTCACCATCATCGGAGTCGTGTACCTGACCGGAAGGAGCTTCAGCCTGCCGATACCACGGATCAACGCGCCGCAGAGCCTCATGAACATACAAGGTTATCGAGGCGGATTCCTCTACGGAGTCTTCATAGGCGGGCCGGGGCAGGCACACTGCACCGTCACCATCCTCATACCAATCGTCTTCCTCTCTCTCTCGACACTCGAACCGCTAGCGGTGATTCTCTACTTCGGGCTCTATACACTGGGCAGAATCATTCCCATCCTGATCTCGGGATTGATGCTTCAGGACGTTCGCCTGCGCTTCACCAGAAGCGTCGTGCAAAATGGAAAGCTCATCAACAGGCTGATAGGCGTCAGCTTCCTCATCGGTGGGCTCGTTCTCTTCTTCTGGCTGTAAGAGGCTAGGGCGAGGCGCTCTCCGTCTAGGAGAGCATCGACTCTCCAGGAGAGGATGACGGTACGTTAAGCTAGTTTTCACCCGTCTGGGTTTCGGGGACACCCGGGGTCGTGGCCACGCTCCTGCTTCTGTACCTCAAAACCCCGATTGCTGCGCCCAAGAGTGCGAATGGAAGCGGGATGGTGAAGAACCGTATGAAGTCGGGTGTCGAGATTCCCGAAGCTGGAATGAATGTCTCCACCAGATAATCTTCGAATGACGGAAACTTGAGCAGAATCAGCGCGGGAATCAGGCTCTTGAAGAAGAGGCCGACGACGTAGCCGATGATTCCTCCGACGACCGCCCCTATCCGGTCCAATCGTCACCCCCCTCGATCACGACGACGACTATGACGATTTCAGTTTTTCGCACAGTCCAGGTTTTCTGGTTACGTCGTGGTAACTTCCCATCTTAAATAAATCACATTCGGAATTGAGGGTCCAATGGAGTTGGGAGAGTACCAAGAGATTGGCTCGGAGCTTATCGATCTCTTGCGCCTCGACAACCCTCCCGTAGCGATATCGTTCACGGACACGCCGCCGCAGGGAGCGAAGAAGAACAGAGAGAGCGTCCCCTCCGGCTGCGTCTTCTGGATAAGAGGCTTCAAGGAGACTCTCTACACAGACCAGAGGGACCACGCGAACTGCAACATCGGGAGCTTCACCCACGGGTTCTTGGCTCCGGAGAAGGTGTCGCTTGACGCCTGCGTTGATATTGCCCTCTTCGACAAGACTGGCTACTTCCCCGCATCGGAGTTTGGCGGCGTCCCGAGGATGAGCGAAGCTCCAAACTTCGTGGCTTACGGTCCCCTCCACAAAATAACCTTCGAACCTGACGTGGTGCTGATGGTGTGCAACCCGCAGCAGGCGATGCTGGTCGGCGAGGCTGCGAGTACCGCCAGGTTGATGGGCGCGCCCACCTGCGCTGCGATACCGATGGCCTACAACGACCATCAGGTCGGGATAAGCCTTGGGTGCGTCACGAACAGGATTCGCACCGGAATCAAGCCGAGCGAAATGGTGGTGACTGTCCCCCGCGAGGAACTTGCTGGCTTTACCGAGAAGCTGAGGAGGCGAGCGAAGGCCAACGATGAAGTCGCTCACGCCGTTACAGCGATGCTGAAGGCGAAGTAGCCCCGGCCAGGGCCCACGTGATTGGCATATCACATCTCGCCCGTCCGGCGACGAGGTGCTTAAATCAGACGAAGATTTCGTGGAATCCCGATGAAAGCGTATGTCCTGATGCAGGTCGAGCCAACCAAGATAGAGGAAGTGGCCGAGAAGATTCGTGGCAGAGGGGCCGGTGGAGGCAAGTGCAGTTCGGTGGACATCGTCACCGGACCATATGACATCGTCTGCCTCTGCGAAGGACCCGATCTCAAGGCCATCTCCACCTGCGTCCTGAAGTGCTGCTGCGTCGCGGGCGTCCAGAGGACGACGACCTGTCCCGTCATGTGACAGGAAGTCGTTTCGCCTGAAGATCGAAGAAGCGCCGGCTCAGTCGCTGCAGTCGCAGGCTATGCGCCGAGTCATCGGCCGGTGGTAAGGCGCGGTGCAGTCTCTGTAGAGCAGCCCTGATCCGCACGGACAGAGGTCTTCCTGAATGGTCTGCAAACACCGCATCCCGGCACTCCCGCTATATGAACTGGCCGTCGCGGGGAAATCTTCTTCCTACCTCTCGCGCCTCAATGCATCGTACGGCTCCATCCGGCTCGCGACCCTTGCGGGCCACCATGCCGCCATTATGCCGGTGAAGACCGTCGCGGCCATCGCCGAGAGAAGGATGGTGAGTACCTCCGCCAGGGGTGGAGAAATGTATGACACGCCTATCTCGGCGATTATCCTCGCGTAGAAGAGAGTGAAGAGCGCGTAGGCACCGAATATGCCAAAGGTCCCCGCCGTCACCGTTACGACTACCGACTGACTGACGACCAGCCCCCGGATGAACGAGCGGGTTGCCCCGATCGACCTCAGGAGGCCGAACTCCCTCTGGCGCTCCCTGACAGAGAGGGTCGTCATAGCGCTCACCAGCAGGACCGCGCCAATCCAGACAAGCGTCCCCGAGATTCCGAACTGGTACAGTAGGCCGGCGAAGCGCACATTGGCCGAGTGGACAAGCGCGCTGAACGTGAAAGCCTCGACGTTGGGGTCCGCCGTCAGAATCTTCTGCACTTCCAGGTCGGGGTTTACACCGTCATCCAGCTTCACGAAGACGGCGCTGGCCTGCCCCAGCCGGAAATTCAGCGATGCCATGAAATCGGGGTCACCTAGATTCGGATGAAGTCCCTGCCAGGTGAGCATCTCCATCGCGGTGTCCGTGGAGACGAAGACGACGTTGTCGAGAAAGGTGCCCGTGGGGGCGAGCCTGTACCTGGGGATGATCGTCGTGCCGTAGAAGCGAC
>VBPQ01000239.1:1366-2476 GCA_005877185.1 Nitrososphaerota archaeon | reverse complement strand
TGAGTGTCCCATTCAGGGCCTCCCGTCATGGAGGCACCGAAACCGATCCCCCACAGGTAGAGGGGGTAAGCTACCATTCTCTCCATTCCGCCGTAACCCATGCCGAGGTAGTTTCCAGACAGGAAGAGAAAGTTTGCCGCCAGAGGGAAGGCACCTAAGACTAGCGAGAAGTACCGAAGCGGCCCCCGAGTGAACCTGAACGTGGAGATGGCCGCTATCGGGGTTAGGACGAAGGTCATGAGGGCTCCCGCGACATGCACGGCACCTGCAGCCACGACGACCACCGCAGAAGTGCTTCCCAGATGCAAGGGAAGGTACGACGCTCCGACAAGGATGTTTGCAACCCCGACCACCGAGATTGCAAGGGCAAACCGCCTGTGACCGGTGGCGCTCCTTAGAATCCAGCCGCTCCAAAACCAGAGTGTCCCATTCAGAAACTTCTCAAACACGAATATCGCAGATGCCGGTTGGATGGGAATGACGCAGCTCGGAACATCGCTGCAAGTACCCGAAAAGATTGGGGAACCAAGTCCGCTTAATGTCTCCTTCGAGACGCTGTAACCTGGAGTGAGGCTCTCCGCGATGGTAATTGAGAGAATGGTCCAAGTCCCCCCAATCAATAAGAGCGTTCCAGCAAGCGCAACGCTGCGTCTTGATGCCAGCGTCATGCCGACTGAAGTAAGAACCGGATGATAAAGCCGTTGGGTGATCGAAGTAGGTTGTGTTAAGAGTTGTTGAGGTGCGTTCAAGACCTTTGGCCGCAGTTGTTTCTTATCGCTTCATGGACGTCGTTGAGAGCCCTCAGTTCTTCCCCGAAGGTCTCGGAACTTCTCTCCCAGGCTAAGACTGCTCTGCGGATGATTGTCTCCCTTGCATCCCTGAGGATTTTGCAGAGTTCTTGGGTTTCCCGGTCGATCTCCCCGGCCAGTTATCGAGCACCCTGCCTATCCTTGAAGCGAAATATTCTTCCCATCGCTTCGGGTCTCGCTGGAGGATCGCGATCTTTTGGATGACCTCCTCGTCTGAGAGGTCTGCCTTCCGCCGTGCCATATTCACAAGTTGATCATGGCGTTGACCGATATAAGCGGAACGTCGTCGCCATCTATTTCA
>VBPQ01000239.1:0-1335 GCA_005877185.1 Nitrososphaerota archaeon | reverse complement strand
GTTTCTGAGGCCCTTTACGCGGCCGAAGTGAGCCACGTTACGGGTGACGACCTTCATGTCAAACCTTAGCGCTGTAGCTGCGATGTAAAGGTCGTTTATCCCGATGAGTCGCCCGGCCCTGGCAAGCTCCGCGTGGAGGTTAGCGCTCAGTTCTACGACATCTTGCGTGAGGGGGATGATTTCGAACCTCGCCAGGTCCTTGGCGGCCGAAGATAGCCTACCAGGGAGAGTCTTATCACGGAGATATCGGAAGTGAACTCCGAAAAGATACTCATAAACCGAAACAACCGAGAGCGCAGCAAGGGAGCTCTCCTCGTCGACTGCCTTGGCAAGCCTGACTGCGCCCGAATCGGCGTTCACAAGGTCAACAACAAAGGTCGTGTCGAAGAGGCGCAGCGTTCTAGCCCCTCGCCAGTTCCTTGGACGTCTTCTCCTGCGCTTTTGCGAGCTGAAGAGCCGCGAGCCTCCAATCCTCCTTGCTGATGGTCTCTCTCCCTGCAAGGTCGGCAAGGTTGCCCTTCCCTCTCAAGCCCCGTCTTATGACCGCCGAGAAACTCTCGCCAGGTAGCTTGAACTTCTTCAGCAATTCGTAAACGTCGTCGGAGACTGCAATCGTTTTGGCCATCTAGGGTTCTCTCAGCCTACATATGCATATAGATATATAAGCGCAACGCCGGCAATCGACCCGCCGACGTTGGCGAGCCCCGGATTTACTCCTTGTCGATGAACTCTGCAGGGTTCGGAGGCTGCGGCGATAGGACCTTTCTCTTCGTGATTTATGTGACCAGAGGGAAAAGCATGTTCGCCAGCATCGCCTGCTGGAGCTTGAATTGAGAGTTCCTGACTGCCTTTCCCGTGGCTACGCCGTAGCTGGTAGAGTTAAAGATGAAACGATTCGTCTACGCTTATATGCTTGGATGGTATTCTTCTAACAACGTGGTTGTTGTGGGGATCACGCGCGCGACGATAACTCTGATGGGCGAGAAGGAATCAGAGGTGGAGCTCATAGTGGATACAGGGTCCATCCTCACATGGGTGAAGAGGGGCACGCTTCAGAAAATCGGAGTAAAGCCGAGGTGGGAGAAGGAGTTCCGCACGATTGAGGGAAGAATTATCAAGAGAAAGACCGGATTGATTGCGATTCGTCATGACGGGGCCGAGGCTGGGATTGAGGTCGTGTTTGGCGACCGCGGTGACGCCGAAGTGCTTGGAGTGACTGCCCTCGAAGGTCTTGGAATGGAGGTCGATCCGGTGACGAGGGTGCTCAAGCGAACGAGTCTCCTGGCACTCTGACCGTGGCTTTCATAGGGACGCCGGCGTACCGCTCTCAGCCTT
>VBPQ01000005.1 GCA_005877185.1 Nitrososphaerota archaeon | reverse complement strand
CACGCCCATGAAGACGTCGAAGCCAGTCCATGTCCCCCCAGTTATCACGTGCACGTAGTCGAGCAGGAAGAGGCTCCTCGTCGAGAGGGCGGCTATGAGGACGACGGGCGGGATTACGCCGACTGCGAAGCTCCACCTGAGGAGCCTGCTCGTGTAGGGGGGCATCCCCGCAGGTCCAGGCTCTGCGGGACGAGCTCCTAGTTGAGCCACGGCGTTCCCAGAATCCTGGTGACCAAAAACTTTGCAGTGATCAGGCTCGAAGCCGCCTCACCACGAGAGCGTCCCGCTGAAGTAGAGGCTGCGAGAAGATCGCAAAAGTCTCGAATTTGAAACTGGGAGATTCTCGAATGATCGGATCAAAACGTGGGACTTACCATCCTAGGAGGCGACGGTGTGAAGGGAATACAGGCTTTCACGGCGTTATTCCCCGAAACTGCCGAGCCCCTTCGCCGTGAAGGCAAAGACCAGCCCGTAGGTTGCGTACGCCGGATTGCCGGCAGCAACCCACAACGCCACCGACACGAACGTTATCCCGAACATCATCCAGTCTTCTGTCAAGCTGTGTTTCGGGACCGAATCCCCCTTGCGCATCGCGCCTTCCAGCAACGACGGCACCGTCTTTCCCACCACGGCTATTGTCAAACCCAGTATCGCGAACTTCTGGTCTCCGGTTCCCGCGGTGAAGAGGTAGCCCAGAAAGGCAGCGATGAAGAGTGTTGAGTCCTCGGCCGTGATTAGGAGGAGCCTCTTCTTTCCGCCCGCGGGTCCGGCGTAGAGGGAGGGGAGTGCCTTCAAGGCCGCTGCAAGGCTGAGAGAGAGCAGAATCACGTCGGTGTTCTTGGCGAGGATCCCGGCAATGCCTCCTAGGAGACATATGGACGTCGAGGTGGCGTCTTCCGCCTTCGTCATTCCGCGGTCCGGAGCATTACGACGATATAAGCACGAGATGGGAGGCCGACATGGGGAGTTAAATCCCCAATCCAAATTCTATGGTGCTTGGTCCGCGGCTTTTGCACTAAATGCGGAAGGGAGGTCGGTGCCTGGTTCAAGCCGCCCGCATGGCAGTGTCCGAGGTGTAGAGGACTGTACTGCGAGAGATGCCCGAATCGCACGGTCGGGAGGTGGTTCAGGAAGCCGGTGTGCCCCGAGTGCCGAATCGAGCTGGCGGAGGTCTCGCACGTGCGGCTCATCGAATATCAAAAATAGGTTCTGAGATTGGTTCTAGCCCCCTATATGCGGGGATGGGTTGATGCCAGTCAAACCTCTCCTTAGAGTACGCACCAGCACCCTTCGCCGACACGTCTGCTTCCTCGGGAGAAGCGGCGCCGGCAAGAGCTTCACCGGGATGGTCTTTGTCCAGGAGGTGCCAAGGCAAGAAAGTGCCAGCATAGTAGACGACTCCATCCGTCGACAGCTTTACAGGTCGTCTATTCGGCAGCCGCGAGCGAGCAGTCCAAGAGAGATGGAGACTCAACCGCCATTCCCGGTCCAGCGGGTTTCCAACAGGATTCTGTACATCGTTTCGATGAACCACGCCGTGAACGATGGGTCGGTCTACCTCCTTTCAAGTCTCTTCCCGGTCGTCATATCGCTCTTCGGTCTCTCTGTCCTCCAGGTGGGGATACTGGTAGGATTAGGGTACCTCGTGAGCGTTATCTTCCAACCGGTTGTCGGGCGCTACAGCGAGGGGAGGGATTCGAGGAAGGTACTTGCACTCGGGATAGCGATCATTTCGGCTGCAATCGCTTCTTTCGTCCTCGCGACGGATTTCCTGACCCTCCTTGGTTCAGCCCTTCTCCTCCGCGTCGGGTCGAGCTTCTTCCATCCTGTCGGTGTTTCTGCTGTCTCGAAGGCGTACGGTGGAGCGCGGCTGGGGCATGCGATGGGGTTCCAGAGTGCGTTCGGGAACCTCGGAATCTTGCTAGTCTTCGCATCTTCGGCGCCTCTCTACCTTCTCCTGGGATGGAAGGCGACCTTCCTCGCCTTTGCCCTCGTCGGAGTCGTGGATGTCGCCGTCACCCTCCTCATCTTCGGAACGTCGCAGTGGAATGCTTCCCGTGGGGGAGGGAACAGAGGCACCGACGACCCGGTGAAGTCTCACCAAGGATGGCTTGGAATCCCGTTCTTCTTTATTGCGACGACGTTCATCTCCGGTGGATCCTACAGCGTGATCCTGAACTTCATGAACATCCTCTTGAAGGATCAGAACCACCTTGACGTGTTCTTTGCGAACGTGGTAGTCTCTGCATGGATTGCGAGTGCGTTCTTCGGCGCCATCTCGACGGGAATGTGGTCACGCGTTCTGCGGCCGACCCTCTTGCTATCTTTTGTCTACTTCGCGACAGCTGCCAGCATATTCGCGTTTACCTTCCTCTCCGCCAGCCTCCTGCTTGTCATCATGGCCCTGCTCGTCAACGGTTTCGCCATCTCGGCGACCTATCCCCTCACCTACACGGAACTATCCCGCTATCTCGGACTCGATGCGACCACGAGGGGCCGCTCGTTCGGCACCATCTTCTCAGCTCAGACCGTCGGTGGGTCGGTTTTGGGATTGACCAGCGGGTACCTCTCGGACACGTTCGGGTTGCCGTTCGCATTCGCAAGTCTCGGGGTCCTCGCTCTGCTTGCCACTGGGCTTACTATCTCATGGGAGAGAGCCACCTTGACTCGGGAGAAGAAAGACTCGGAAGTGTGACCTCCCCTCCGTTACGCCAGACCTTGGCATCCGTCACTTCGAGCTTCGACACGGTTTTGGAGTAGTCGGCTCTTGATCTCCCATGAAGTCGCGACGCGAAGTCAGGAAAATTCCATAGGTGGAGCCGCCTGGGCGCTCTACGGGATCGTGATAGTGGTAGCCCCTCTCATCTATGCGATCACAATCATAGTGTTTCTGCCCCTGATCAACCTGGAATTCGCCTTCAACAACATCTTCCCCATGGACGACATACTTTCAGCTATCCTCGCCGTCGTGGCCATCGATTACCTTGCCCTCAACAGGACCAAGCGCCCACAAGCTGAAATCAAGAAGACAAATACGTTGGCCTTCGCCTTGGGTGTCGTCATCCTGCTTTTGACTCTCATCGCGCTCGTGATCGAAGGGGAGCCTGAAGCATTCGGAAATGACCCGCCTTCACTTATCCTCTCAATACTCCTTATCGTGAACCGGTTTATCTAGCTAGTTCAGGAGTCGGGGAGACACCCGACTCTCTTTCTTATCTTGCCGATGAAGCTCGCCGTCATGTTCGAGTATCTTGTGGGAATGGGCAATGCTGCACGATGTTTGCGGCCAATCGCACCGCATGATGCCATCCGGACTGGGGAGGAAAATCGCGGCGTCCTCGACCCACGAGGTCACGGCTCGGTGTGTGCTGCGTTCCGCCTGTAAAAGTAGGCGAACGTCCAGTCAAAAATGACTCCAAGACGGCTTCGAGTCGTGGTGATCAGGGCGATGTGAATCATCCTCCACAGCAACCACCCGAAGACGCCGGATGTCTTGAAATGACGAAATTCAGCGACTCCCACCTGCCTTCCCAAAGAAAGCATGTATCCCTTGTCTTTGTAGACGAATGGTTCGACTTTCTTCCCCGAGAGCATACGGGAGAGCGCCCTTCCGACCCAGTCCCCCTCTTGGACGGCAGACTGCGCCGTCGCTGGCACCTTCTGGCCGGTCTTCGAATCGGAGATGCTGGCGAGATCGCCTATGGCGAAGATTTCCGGATGACCGATGATTCTCAGGAATTCATCCACCCTTACGCGTCCCCTGTCTTTTTCGATATCCAGGCCATCGACTAGCCTTGACGGCTTGGTACCCGCGGTCCAGAAGATGTTCGCCGTCTGTATGAGCTCTCCGCCGCTAAGAAGAACTCCCTCTTCGGTGACCTCCGCGACTCTAGAGTTGAGCCTGATCTTGATTCCTCGCTTACTGAGTATTCGATACGTCTGCTCGGAGAGATACTTTGACAACCCCGGGAGAAGATTTTGCATGAGCTCGACGAGGACAACCGATAGCTGGTCTTCCGCAAGGCCCGGGTAGTCTCTCAGCAGGAATTGGACAAAGTCCCTCACAGACCCGGCCAATTCGACGCCGGTGGCGCCTCCTCCGATTATCACGAATGTCAGAAGTCCCTTCCTCTTCGCTTGGTCACCTGTCACCAAGGAGCGTTCGAGCGAATCTATGATCTTGCTGTGCACCCTCTCGGCGTCGGGGAGCGTCTTCAGAGAAATTGCGTGCTCAGGAACGCCCCTGATGCCAAAGTCGTTGTTTTCCGAACCCATGGCCAGTACGAGGTAGTCGTACGCCACGTCACCGAAATCCGTCTTCACAGTCTTCGAGCCGATATCAAGATTCGCGACTTCGCCTTCAAAGAAGGTGAAACCGTGCTTGCGTGCCGCGGGCCTGACCATCTGAGCGATGTGGTCAGGGTCCACCAGCCCCGTCGCCGCCTGATAGAGCAACGGGGTGAAAAGATGAAAATTTCTTCGGCTGAGGAGGGTCACCTGCGCCTTCGCGCCCTCTTTCCCCAATCGAATCGCGGCAGCAAGCCCGGCAAATCCGGCGCCCAGGATCAAGATCCTCGCCGAGCTCTTTCGCGAGTCGGAGTCGGACAAACTCTGCCTTCACCACGAACTACCACCATTATATGCTATTTTTCAGCCCAAGAGCGGGCAGAGAAAGCGGATCAAGAGAGGGAGATGAGGACGATCTGCTTCTGCGTCTGACAGGTCGAATTTCAGAGCAATCGCTGCCTCTATGAGTTGCGCTGACTCATCAACAGCAACGGAGAAATACCATCGAGCCGAATTTGAAGAGGAATGAAGAAGGGAGTACTTCTCCTCTCGACGGGCGGGACCATCTCAAGCGTCAAGAAGGGGGAGGACGGCACCGTCCTCCCAACACTCAGCGGGCAAGAATTGGTGGCAACCCTTCCTGGGATTGAAAAGGTCGCGCTCGTGGACGCAAGAGAGTTCAGCAAGGTGCCGGGACACTATCTCGGGTTCCAAGAAATGTTGGAGTTGTCGGGGAGGATAGAAGACGCTCTCTCCTCTCGTGATTACAGTGGGGTGGTGGTAACGATGGGAACCAACATAATCGAGGAAGCGTCCTACTGTCTGGACCTGTTGCTCAAGCTCGATGCTCCAGTCGTGGTCACTGGGGCTATGCGTAATCCCTCGCTGCCGAGTTCGGACGCGCAGATGAATCTGTACAATTCTATCGTCGCAGCCTCTTCAAGCCTCCTCCAAAGGGTTGGTTGCATCGTTTGCATGAACGGTGAGTTGCACCATGCGCGATACGTGGCGAAGACAAACACCGTGAGCATTTCGAGTTTTCAATCGCCGGGTGTCGGTCCAATCGGGGTCGTCAGGGGCGACAGGGTCGTAAAATATGTGGAGAACGTTCAGAGGGAACACATCAGGCCCGCGAAGATGAGGGCGAGGGTAGACCTGATAAGGTACTGCATGGGCATGGACGGGACACTCCTGGAGGCCGCGATCAAGCTGGGAGCCAAAGGGGTCGTGGTTGAAGCATGGGGGGGAGGACACCTGGTCCCCGCGACGATTCCGGCTATCCAGAGTGCGATCGCGAGTGGCGTGCCTGTGGTCATGACCTCTCGCTGCATCAGTGGAGAGCTGCTGGAAAATGTGTACGGCTTTGAGGGAAGCGAGACCCATCTGAAGAGGCTCGGAGTGATATTCGCGAGCGGGTTGCCGGGGTTGAAGGCACGAATAAAGCTGGCCCTCTTGATCAGCGACGGTAAGAACCCTGAACAGGTACGGGTGGCTTTCGAGGGCTCCTGAGATTCGCCCTTCCCCTTGAGGACCGGGTAACCCCTGAAAGGAGAGAACCGTATCCCGTTATTGGGTTCGCATGTCTTATTCTTCGCATCATCGCCCACAGGGTTGCCGTGTTGGTTGATATGACGGGGAGGCCCGTCTCCCCCTCCAGTTCATCGAGCACATCCGCGCTTGGCATCTGGGCACAGCTGATGAGAACGGCGTCCGCCGACTTTGAGTCGAGGCTTCTTACCGTCTCGGCCGCGACGCTGGCTTCCAGATTTCCGACAGCCGTATTTGCCTCTATCCCTAGTGTCCTGTAATCGACAATCGTGACCCCGCACTTCTCTATGAAACGGAGTTCAGACTGCGCCAGCTCTTCGGTATAGGGCATCGCGACAGCGATTCGTCCCGCACCGATGGCCTTCAACGCGTCGATCACAGCGGTGGCGCTGACTACAGTCGGGATGTGAACCGACTTCTCGATCCTCTTCCTCACAACCTCGTCGTAGCCTCTTCCTCTGCTCACCACGGCTATCATGCACCCGTAGCCTATCACTGAAACCTCCGCATCAGACAATTCCAACGCAGCACGGACGGACTGTCTGTCCATCGCCCTCAAGTCTTCCTCCGTCACGCTTTTCATTCGCATTCTCGCAGAGTGAATCGAGAAACCTCCCGGGACGATTCTGTTGAACTCCCTCTCCATCGTCGTGTTGGAGGAGGGTACTATCAACCCGAGTTTGACCAGACCTGTGTTGGGCATTGAGTGGTCAGATCAGGCAGCCGACGTATATGGATTTCTTTCCTCATTCATTTCTCGCCCGATGCAGCAGGACGTGCTGAGCCTGCCCCCACGCGCTCCAGTCCTGGGGCGGGGCGGGTGCCTCGGAGCCTGGCCGTGAAAGACTCGGGAGAAGGCAAGGAACGAATAAATAATCAAGTTCAGACCGAACTTCAAAGCGTGCCAAAGGAAATCTTAGTTGCCTACGGGGTCGACGTCGACGCCGTCGCTGGCTGGCTCGGCTCCTACGGAGGTGAGGACTCACCCGATGACATCTCTCGAGGCCTCTTTGCCGGAGAAGTCGGGACGCCAAGGCTACTGAAGCTCTTCGAAAAACACGGGATCAAGACGACCTGGTTCATCCCCGGCCACTCGATGGAGACTTTCCCGGAGCAGACGGAGATGGTGGCCAATGCGGGGCACGAGATAGGACTCCATGGCTATTCGCATGAGAACCCTATCTCGATGAAACCCAAGCAGGAAGAAGACATTCTTGTGAAGACGAAGATACTGGCCAAGAGCTTTTCTGGCAAGGCTCCCACCGGGTATGTCGCCCCGTGGTGGGAATTCTCGCGCGTCACCGCCGCTCTCCTCCTCAAACACGGAATAAAGTACGACCATAGCCTGATGCACAGGGACTTCGAACCCTACTACATTCGCGTCGGAGACAAGTGGAGTAAGATCGATTATCGGAAACCCGCCTCGGCGTGGATGAAGCCCCTCCAGAGGGGGAGGCTGACGAGGCTGGTGGAGATACCCGCGAGCTGGTACCTCGACGACCTACCACCAATGATGTTCATCAAGAAATCCCCGAACAGCCACGGCTTCGTAAACCCTCGGGATATCGAGCAGATGTGGATGGACCAGTTCGACTGGGTTTACGGGGAATACGATTCTGCGGTCTTCACGATGACGATTCATCCGGACGTAAGCGGAAGGCCCCAGGTGTTGCTGATGCACGAGCGCATCATCAAGCACATCAACGAGCATGAGGGAGTCCGCTGGGCGACGTTTGACGAGATAGCCACGAGTTTTATGGAGAAGAATCCGCCGACTAGGTAAAACCGACGAAGTGCCGGAGGGCGATCACACTGTCTTCTCTTCCACCCAGTCCTCCGCCCTTTTCCCTCTCTCGGCACGCTCCTGCTGCCTTTTTCGGACTTGCTCCTCCCGGGTGGTTGGGGTGAAGATTACTTGGTCGAGCCTCAGGATCGCCTTCGTGAACTCGGTTGCCGTGATCAGGGACTGTCTCACCACGTCCAGCGGGTCGAGCACCCCTCGCTCGACCAAGTCGCAAGCCTCACCCGTACTGATGTCCACTCCCAGGCGGGTGGGACCCCTAGAGTGGGCCGCCCTGAGCCTTGTAAGTATCTTCGACGAATCGAGTCCGGCGTTCCTGGCTATCGTGCTGGGTACCTCTTCGAGGGCGTTCGCGAAAGACTCTACCGCGAATGCCTCTCTGGAACCGGTGTTGGCGGAGTGTTTGCGCAGAGACGAAGCGAGGGATAGATGAGTGACTCCCCCTCCGGGGAGGACTCGGCCGTTCCGAAGGACGTTGCGAATTGTGCTGATGGCATTCTTCATCAGATGCTCCACCTCGAAGGTCATCTCCTCGCTTGGTGACTTCAGGAGGACCGAGATTGACGCGGGATTCTTGCACCCTTCGAACTTTATCCAATTGCCGTTCTCGCTCCAGACCTCCTCCACCAGGTCTGCGGTGCCGATGTCGTCAGCGGTAAGGTTACCGACGCCGGAGACTACCCTCGCACCGGTCGCACTCGCGATTCTTTGAACATCCTCATCGCTTATCCTCCTGATCGCTGCTATACCGAGGGACTCTAACCGAGCGACCGCCGCTTCGTCGAGACCCTTTCGCGTGCACAGCACGTTCGCCCCCGCACGCTGGACCTTCTCGGCGAGAAGCGATACGACTCGGTATCTCGAGTCTGCGTAACTCTTCATTTCTTCGGGCTTCGTGAAGTTGAAGACGACCTCGTCGTAGGAAGGGGACCTCTCCATGTCTCTGAAGACAATCGGAGTGAAGAGGGTCGCTATCCTGGCGTCCTTTATGACTCGTGGCATGCCCCGACTCGCCATTTCGTTCCTGATCACAACTCCCCTGATCAGGGACGTATCGCTGATGTTCCCCGGCATCCTGTAGACCTCCACGTTGCTGAGGTCAGCTCTGGGTACCCTCCGCATCTCAAGAGCGAGGTCAACCACGAGGGAGGAGAGTTTAGCCGTGAACGATGCCACCCCTTTTCCAGAAATCGCGGTTGTGGCCACCTGTCCCAACAGGGCGGCGTCTCCTTCACCGACCTCGAGTGAAATTCCCTCGAGCTCCTTCAGCGCCTGCCTGCAGGCCATTTCGTACCCCCTGGCGATGACCGCGGGATGCAGTCCGAGCCTTCGCAGCTTCAGCGCCTCTGAGAGCAGCGCGCCTATCAAGACGAAGGTTGAAGCAACGCCGTCGCCGACCTCGCCGTCCACGGTCTTCGCAACGTCGACGAGGAGCGTTCCGACCGGATGCTCGAACTCGAGCAGGCTGAGGAATTCGGCAGAGTCGTTCGTGATCGTGACTTTCCTTGTAGGGCGGACGCCGCCCATCTCCTTCACCACCATCTTGTCAAGCCCCTTGGGACCGAGCATCGTCGAGACAATCCCCGTGATTATCTCGACCACCTTCGCATTGGATTGGAGCGTCTCCTCCCTTCCTGTCTTCCAGGCGTAATCTTTGAAGAGTTGAGCTTTCTTGAGCCCGGTGTAAGCGAGAAATTGCTGGCGCGCCGCGGATCTCTTCAACGAATCCGCTATCATCTGCTGCTGAGAGGGGATATCAGCCGGAGTTACCCTGTCCAGAGGCATGGGGTTGGCAGTGGAGAAGAGGGGCTGACCCAGTTATAAACTGAGGCGCCTCAGTGTGCCCCTCAGGAAGTAGGAGGCAAGCAAGAGCAACCCTATCGACACGATGACTATCATACTTCCGACCGCGAAGATGTCTGGCGCTACCCGCAACTGCGAGAGAGAGTAGATCTCAAGAGGAAGTGTATCCGGAAAGGTAACGAAAATCGACCGAACGAGGTCAGTGAAAGATAGAGTGAAGGCAAAGAGAGCCCCACCTATGATGGCGGGGAGGAAGAGAGGTAGAGTCACGTGCCTCATGACCTTAGCTTCACTCGCTCCCAGGGTCCTCGCAGCGTCCTCGTAGACCAACATGTTAGGGTCAATCGTCGCTCTGACCAGTATCAGTCCCCATGGTATCGTCCAGATGAGATGCGCCGGAAGAGCCGTCCAGAGCGATATGGGTATCCCCAGGTTGCCGTAGAAGAGCTCGAGACCCAAGCTGTAGGTGATGCCCGGCATTATGATTCCGACCGCGATGAGGTAGAAGAAGAACGACCCCCCTCTGAAGCTCCTCCTGTAGGCCAATCCTGCGAGGGTGAAGAGTGCAGTCGCGAGTGCCGTGGTTACGACCCCAAGGACGAGAGAGCGGGTGAAGGCGTCGACGATCCCCGCAGAACCGAGTGCGGCGTTGTACCAGTTCAGGCTTGGACCATCGAAGGGCGGCACAGTCCGGCTGCTCGAATTGAACGAGAAGAGAACCATCGTCGAGATCGGTGCGTACACGAAACCTCCAATCGCTGCCGCATAAACCACCAACGCATACTTCGAGATGTCAGCCATCGTCATCCACCCTATTCGAATATCTGCTCCACGTGGGTGAGGCGGAAGGTGAGAACCAGTACGGCCAGCGCGATGACGACGACGAGAGCGGAGATCGCGGAGGCGTTCGGCAGGTTGATGAATGTCACGTTGTCCTTGATGAGTTCCCCTATGCTCGTTACGAGGCCTCCGATTAGCTTTGGAGTCGCGAAATCGGCCAGGGAAGAGAGGAAGACAAAGACGCAGCCTATTCCCATCCCCGGTAGCGTAAGCCTCAGGTTTATGTGAAGGAATGTCCGCAGGCGCGAGGCCCCCAGCGTCTGCGCTGCCTCGTAGAGGATGGGGTCTATCTTGCTCATGCTGATGAAGAGGGGGGCGACCATGAAGAGGGTGTACGCCTGCACCATCACGAGGTCCATCGCGAAGGAGGAGTAGAGGAAGATGGTGGCGGGCTGATTGATTGCGCCAATCGCCAAGAGAGCATCGTTGATTATCCCCTGCGTCCCCAGCCACGGAATCCAGGCGAGAGAGCGGGTCGTAAAGTCTATCCAGAACGGGATGAGCAGAAACACCAAGAAGCCTGTCTTCAAGGTGAAACTCTTCACTTTCCTGGCCAGAAAGTAGGCGACAGGATACGCGAGCAGGAGGGAGACTGCTGTGACTATCGAGGCCGTCTCGAGTGTGAAAGCCAGCGTGTTCCTCACACCCTCGTTCGTGAATACGAAGCCGTAGTTTTCCAGGGTGGGCTGATTGGTGTATCCGAGCGGTACGTGATGCAGGAAGCTCACCCTCAGAACGAGGAGTAAGGGGAGGACCAGGAAGACGACGACGACGACCAGGGTTGGGGCGACCAGGAGGTACGAGCCGAGGTTTTTCGACCCTTGTTCACTCGACACGCGAAAAAATCCCCTAAGCGCCGAGGACGGCTCTCTCGACCTGCCCAGTCTCGCTCACGCTCGGCGTGTCGAGGAGAAGGATCTGGTCCCTCTTCACCCCCACACTGACCTTCGCCTTCTCCCCGATCTCTGGGTCTGGCAATCCTGTCTTGACGGCCCTGATCGGTATGCCACCCACGTCGACGACGTACTGAGTTACCTGCCCCGAGGTTTCAATCGCGCTGACAACCCCCTCGAAGGCGTAGTCTCCACTCGCGCTCTCCGAGGCGATCAGGGTGTTCTCCGGGCGCCAGAAGAGCCAGACCCTCTGCTCTCTTTGGAAGGAGCCACCGTCGAAGACGAAACTACCAAGCACGGTCTCCACGGTATTCTTCCCACCTCCGGAGGACTTCACGCTCCCTTCAACGATGTTTGATTCGCCTACGAATCTGGCGACGAAGACGTTGCTTGGCTTCGAGTACACCTTGGCCGTCTCATCCAGCTGCTCGATGTTCCCGTTGTTCATCACGCAGACTCTCTCTCCCAGGGCCATCGCCTGCCTCTGATCATGCGTTACGTAAACGAAGGTAATTCTCAGCTGCCTGTGCATCTGGCTCAGCTCCTCCTGCAGCTGTAGCTGCAGCTTGAAGTCCAGGTTCCCGAGTGGCTCGTCCAGAAGTATGATATCGGGTCTGACGACGAGGGCTCTCGCTATCCCAACCCTCTGCTGCTGCCCTCCGCTAAGCTCCCTCGGCTTCCTATTCGCGTACTCCGACATCCTGACAAGCTCGAGTGTCTTTCTGACCTCCTCCTGAATCGTCTGCCGGGGAGCGTTGCGCATCCTAAGACCGAAGGCCACGTTGTCAAAGACGGTGAGGTGCGGGAAGAGCGCCCAAGTCTGGAAGACCATCGAGATTGGTCTCTTGAATGTCGGAACGTGTGTGTAGTCATCGCCGTGAATCAGAATCCTTCCCGAATCTGGCTGAACCAGACCAGCGAGAAGCCTCAGCGTCGTAGTCTTGCCGGAGCCGCTCGGGCCTATCAGGCAGAAGAACTCGCCACTCTCGATGTTGAAGGAGACGTTGTTCACTGCTGCGAGGCTCCCGAACTTCTTGGAGACTCCGTCCACTTCAACGGCGTGGGTCATTGAACTCTCAAGTCTCGGCGGCTACGCTCAAGAAAAGAATCAAGCTTCCGTCTGGCGGGTGTAGGAGCTTAGGCCGTTCTAAACCTACCCCAAGCCTGGAAGTAGTAGTCGGCGTTGTGTGGATATCTCCCCCACACGCCGACGCGTGCGGTCCTCCGGTCGATTGAACCGCAGTCCTTGAAGTTGCCTGACGAACTCGGCGTCCCCGACGTTGTAGCCCAGGTGTAGGCGATCGGGTCGAAGAGGGCATCCTTCGTCGCGTCCTCAGCCTGGTAGGTAGACTTGCCGTTATAGACCCAGTCCCAGAATTCTGGTCCCATTCCCGATTGTATTTCTTGGGATTGCCAAATCGCGGTGTGATATCCGAGCCACTTCGCCTTGTAGCTGGAGTTGGAGGGACCTAGCTCCCAGTTGATGTACTGGTACACTAGGCTTTCCTTGCTCGTACCCGCGGTTGGGGCCGTCCCGTCCAGCCAGCACCTGTACCCCTCAGCCGGCTCCAGGTAATAGCAGGGACCGCCGCCGTGCCTGACGTAGTACTCAACAGGTTGCCAGGCGTCTCCCAACCAAACCTCCTCCTGAATATAGAGGTTCACGAGCGTCCCAAAATCTGACCAAGAGACCCTGAACTGCCCGGCCTTCTTCTGGTCAATGAGGAAGTTGACGACCGTGTCCATCTCCGCGCTCGACAGGTCGTTCGGACCCACCTGCGGCGGATTCATCATCTTGTTCCCGACGAGGTAGATCGCGACATGGTTGGTCGCCGTCGTCGGTACGTCGAGAATGGTGGATTTGCCGACGTTCGCCCTGTCGTACATCGCGCCCCATGAGCTGGCCGAGATTCCCGTTGTATTGTCATGGGTGAGCGACGCAACATGTTTCGGATTGTAGAGAACCGAATCGTAGTTCCAGTCGATAGGCGTCGTGAAGAGCAAACTACCCTTCTGCCCATAGTCGTCCTCAGGGTGGCTCACACCCGCGCTGGCAGCCCAAATCTGCGGATAAATCAGTGACGTTGCGATATAAGCCCCGGTCGGACCGAGCGGGGGTGGGACCGCGGTTCCGATTACCGTTTCGGGCGAGGTGAAGAGGTTGTAGATGGGGCCTGCCGTCCACCTCGGGATGTTTCCTGGGGCGAAGTTCTTGGTCACGGGTGGTGACGAAGCCTTCAGTGCGAGCCAGCCGGAAGAGTCGTAGTCGACCAAGTCGTAGGTGTTCTGGCCGCCTCCCGAAATCATTATGCTCCTTATCGAGTCGAGGTCTGTGACGTTGGCGTTCAGCGCTATGCTGACATCCTGCGAGAGCTGCGTGTTCTGAGCGTCGCTAATCATAAACGACGGTCCAAGTGCAGACAAAGCCTGGCCCGTGAGTTGTTTTGAGGTGGAAGTGCTTGACGAACCCGGTCCTGCCCCGGCTCCGAGACTGTAATAGTAGTAGGCTGCGCCGGCCGCAATCACGATGACGGCGCCGCCCGCAACGGTGATGAAACGTCTCCGACTCATGCCCGAGCCAGAAGCGGGAGGTTGAGTGCTCGCAGCTTCCGCATTCGCAACCTCGGCTTCGGGGGCGACGGTATCACCTGCAGGATACTCGAAAGACCGCCTGCGGACCTCAGTCAACGGCTCGCTCGAGAGCCTTTTTGATATTTATGCTTATCCAGGTTTCGATGGTCGAGAACCGAGCCGATTCACAGGTACGTGTCAAACTCGTCTCGCCACCATCATGGAAAGAAGTCGGGGAATACTGGCAGTCTCTCCGCACGCACGGCGTGGAACTCGACTCAGACAAGAGACATTGGAGGTTGAGCTCCTCAAGCGCGCTCGGGCAAACCGTAAGAGGTCAGGGGCGCATCCAAGCTATGCTTTTATCTCTACTCATAGGAAAGCGGCCCAGATGCTGGATTGCGTCGTTACTGACGCGAAGATCGTCAACCATACCGGCATCTTCGAAGGAGAGATCGGCATCAGGGATGGGCGGATCACTCAGGTCGCGAAGGGCATAAGCGAAACAACAGACAGGAAGGTCAGCGCACGCGGGAAGATGGTCCTCCCCGGCCTGGTAGACGGGCACACTCACATGGAGTTCCCTTTCATGGGGACCGTTACCGCAGACGATTTTGAATCTGGGACCGTCGCCTCCGCCTGCGGAGGCGTTACGACGATAATTGATTTCTCGATTCAGCCAAAGGGGAGTTCGCTCCTGGAGACGTACGAACTCTGGAGAAAGAAGGCCGACCCCAAGGTGTGTGTCGACTACTCTCTTCATATGGTTATCAGGGAAGCGAATCAGGCCAATCTGAACCAGATTCGCCAGATCATCAGGAAGGGCGTCCAGAGCGTCAAGCTCTTCATGACCTACAGACGCGACGGTCTGCTGATGAGCGACATCAACATTTACAGAATCATGAAGGAGGTCGCCAAGTACGGAGGCGTAGTCGGGCTTCACTGCGAGAACAACGATTACATCGAATGCCTCGTTTCAGAATTCCTCGCGGCGGAGAAGACGGAACCCTACTATCACGCGAAGTCTCGACCCCCGGAAGCTGAGGTGGAAGCGGTTCGGAGGGCTACAACTCTGGCTGGATTCGCCAACGCGAACATGTACGTCGTCCACATGTCAACTAGAGGCGCGATGGAATCGGTCGTGGAGGCGAGGAACAGGGGTCTGGACGTTTATGCAGAGACTTGTCCGCACTACCTTACCTTCACGGAAAACATGTACAGGGGCCTCGCCGCGAAGAACTACGTCATGTCGCCGCCCCTGAGAAGGCGGGAGGACAAGGAGGCCCTCTGGCTCGGATTGGCCAGCGGCCAGATCAGGACTGTCGCGAGCGACCACTGCTGCTTCACCTCGGAGCAGAAGGATTTGGGCAAGGAAGATTTCTCACGGATACCCAATGGAGTCCCTGGGACCGAGGTCATACTGCCGATTCTTTACCACGGCGTGAGCCGTGGTCTGATCTCCCTCGAGCGACTCGTTCAGCTGACGTCCTACAACCCCGCGAGACAGTTCGGACTATTCCCGAGGAAGGGAACGATACAAGTGGGGAGCGACGCGGACATCGTCGTCCTCGACCCGAAGAAGAGGCAGAGGCTGTCGAAAGACAACCTTCACAGCCGAATGGACAACTCGATTTACGAGAGGATTACGGTGACCGGTTTCCCCGTACTCACACTCTCACGCGGACGTGTCGTGCACGAAGACGGTCAATTTGTGGGGAAGAGAGGAGGAGGCAGCTACGTCCCGGGGAGGCCTCACTCTGTCAGACCCAAGGACCTCTAGCCGGGCACCCTCCTTCAAAGAATGCAAGCGGCGGATACTCTCCTCGGAGAATTACCTAATCAGCTTCACGACGAGTATCACTTTGACAGGGCCACGAGTGTTTCGGAGAGGACGTCTACCCCCTTTGCGATCTGCCGCCACTCTGTGAATTCTTTCCTCGAATGACTCGCGCCGTCCCTGCTTGGGACAAATATCATCCCGCACTTGGTAATCTTCGCCATCATCATGGTATCGTGGTAAGGCCCGCTGTCGAGATGCGTGTACCTAGCTCCCACTCTCTTCGCGCAAACTTCGATGACTCGTGAGATGCGTCTGGACATGGCCGTGGGGTCGATTTCTAATCGGTCCACAATCTCGAATTCGGTGGAGGTGGCTCTGGCGATCGCCTTGATTCTCCTTTTCACTTCGCCACTCCTTGATCGAAGTCTCGACCCGTCGGAGTCGCGTACGTCTACGCTCACCTCGGATTGTTCTCCGATGACATTTACGACGCCCGGGTAGACCCTGACGGATCCCACCGTTCCCACCGCAGGAGGGCCGTACCTCTTCGTGATTTCGTCCACAGCGACCACGGTCTTGGCCGCCGCGAGTACGGCGTCCTTTCTCATACTCATGGGTGTGCCACCCGCGTGGCCGGCGACTCCCCTGAAGGACGTTAGGAATTGTCTGATCCCGAAGATCGCACCGACGATGCCAATATCCAAGCCCTTCTTCTCTAGAATCGGACCCTGCTCGATGTGAAGCTCGACGAATGCGCGGACCCTTCCTCTCCGACACGGGCTCGGCAGACCGTCGATTCTCTGACCGCCCCTCTCAAACGCCTCTCTGAATAATGCGCCATCTCTGTCCCTCGAGTTCAGAATCGAGTCCACGCTTGCTTGGCACGCCATGGCCTTGCTCCCGGCCAGGGGTTCGAATCTCACGCCTTCTTCGTTGTTGAAGACCACCACTTCGATGGGGCGGTTACTCGTGACTCCGTTGGCGTTCAGTACCCTCATCGCCTCAATGGCACCGACGACCCCGACGCAGCCGTCGAAGATGCCCGCGTTCGGCACCGTGTCGATGTGGGAACCCGTCATGACCGGAGGAAGGTCCTCGTTTCTGCCGGGCCTTCTTCCGATTATGTTTCCCACCTTGTCGGACACTGTGCGAAGGCCGACGCTCTGCATCAGCCCGGTTATGAACCGTCTCGCTTCAAAGTCTTCATCGGTGAAGATGAACCTTGAAACTCCGCCAGCCTCAGTCTTTCCTATCTCTCCCAGAGTTTCGAGGTCTCCTTTGATACGATCCGCGGAAGACCTCATCTGAGAAGCAACGGAACCCGTCTTTGGCTTAAAAGTATCCCGCATATCGAGTGGCGAACTGGGTCGTCCCCGGACTAAAGCGACGGAGGGCGAGGAGCATCTCGACTGGGTGGGTTGATGTTCTAACAGTCTCGCTTACAGTTCGTAGACAACTCCGGGGACCTTCGGGAATGCCTGAACTTCTCCCACGTGCCTCGCCCCGGCAACCCAGGTCATGAGTCTCTCTACGCCTATTCCCGCCCCTGCCGATGGCTTGAGCTTCCCTTCTTTCGCCAGCGTGAGGAGCAGGGCGAAGTTCTCCTTCTTCACGCCGTCGCGCTCCATCTTTGCGGCGATCTTCCCGTACTCCCACTCACGCCTGGCGCCCGAAAGCACCTCGCCGTACTTCGGAAGGAAGAGGTCGTAGTTGTCCCACCTGCCGGTGGCCGCGTCCTCAAAATCGTAAAACTCTCTCGGGATGTTGGTCACCCAGACGGGCTCGCGGATGTCTTGGGGTAGACTCACTTCCCACTTGCCTTCGTACTTCGCCTCTAGGTCTTCCCTGTCGTAGACCCTGAAGGGCGTCTCCGGAGCTTTGAGACTCCCGTACCTGCCGAGGTTTCTCAGCTCCCGTTCAGCTCGTTTCTTGACATGACCTACCAGTCCAGCGATCACGGCCTCAACAAGTCGCCTGACTTCCTTGAAGCCGGCGCCCCTCAGCTCGAAATCGAGCTGCGTGAACTCGTAGGCGTGCCATCCCGTCGCCTTCCTCTCCCTCCTTTCTATCCTCACGTTCGGAGAAAGGATGAATAACTTCGGGTACGCCGTCGAGCACGCGACGAGCTTGTGGATTATCATGCTCAGTGTCGTCCGCACCGTCTCCTCGTAGATCTCGGTCTCCACTCTCTTCTCAATCGACGCTCCGGGGTCGGGCCACAGTGGGTCCGTCGACTTCGCGAAAATCACCGGTAGCAGCCAGGTGAATCCCTTCCCTGCGAAGGCGCTCGTGAGGTAACTGAGAACTTCGGTGCCCACCTTGCCAATCTGCGCTTTCCTCACCAATTCATTCGGGGATAACGCGTCCAGCGGCTTCGGAATCTCGAAGGCCCCCGAAGTCTCGAGAGACTCGACCACATCAAACCAACTTCTACCGATATCTATAAACACTCTGACATGATTCGTGGCATTTTATCGGAAGGTAAGTCATAATAAGGTCATTTCTCCAGCATTTTGCCGGAATGCTGGACGCCAAAGATCAGAGAATCCTGGCTGCCTTGCTCGAGGACGGTAGGAAGTCCGTGGTTGAGATCTCGAACGAACTCCAGATTCCCAGAGCGACAGTCCAGGAGAGGTTAAAGAGGCTCGTTGACTCCGGCGTGATAAGAAAATTCGCGGCGATTCCTGACTATGCGCAGGTAGGAAAACCAGTCACTGCTCTTGTCCTTGTCTCCTTCAGAAGTGCCGAGAAGCTTTCCCAGCGCAGCCTTGCTGAAGACATATCCAAAATTCCAGGGATTCACGAGGTGATTGTGATTTCTGGCGAGTGGGATATGATGCTCAAGGTTAGGGCTGGCTCAGTTGAGGAGATTGGTACCCTAGTCCTCGATAAGCTGCGAACGATGAAGGGCATTGAAAAGACCCAGACCTGCGTCGCGTTCCAGACAGTAAAGGAGGGCTTCTAGACATAGTCAAGGAGGCTGCCCGGGGAATCGTTCAGGAACCGGCGGAGCGCAGGGCTTCCTTCATCGCCTCGGCCTTCTCCTTCAGAATCGCTATCGCCTCCTCCAGCTTCTTACAGCCCTCCTCCTCGAGGGAGAGGGTCGCCTCTAGGTCGGCGATCTTGCTCAACGCGCTGTCGTAGTCTAACGATATCTGAGCCAGTGGGACGTAGTCCATCCTGCGGGGCATTCTGGCGAAGAGCTCGCGCTGCGCCTGGTTGATTTCACGGAGCTTACTCGTGTCGGTTGCGGCGAGCCATGAAACCTCCCTGGCTGCCCCTAAGCTCTCATAGAGCTGGTCCTGCAGTTTGACATAGGACTCCCAGTACTTCATCAACGACTCGTTGAATGAGACGAAGATTTCCTTGAACCTCGCATCACGAGCGCCGGCGGTTGATTCCAAGGGGCTGAAACCCCAGAAAGTCCACTAAAAGGGTTTAGACGAGTCCTTATTAGGGGCGGAATGCCGTGTAGACCGTGAACGAATCCCAGTTCGAATTGTGCACGATTCACCAAATCAGGCTTCAACCGGAAGGAACCAGCACCCAGCTCATCTGTCCAGTCTGCGCTCAATTGAATAATCAGGAGATGCTCCGAAGGAGATTCAGAAGGCGCTAGTCCCACGGGAGAGGTCATCCAGCAGTCCCAAAAGTTGCCCAGACAGTGCCCAAAGTGCGGCAATCTCGAACGCCTCTACAGGACACCGCGTGGACTCAGGTGCGCGCACTGCGTCAGGG
>VBPQ01000004.1 GCA_005877185.1 Nitrososphaerota archaeon | reverse complement strand
ACAAATTCGCCGCGATTTGCCCTGATATAAATTTACTCAATTCGCATTGGCTAAACCGCCCGGCTTTATTGCGAGACGCGTGCCCGAGGCAAATCAGACCCAGGCCCAGGAGGAGGAGCTCTTCAATCGTCAGCCCAGAACCTCGAATGTTCCGCCCTCTTTGATCTTGTATACGGTGATGGGTTTGATGGTGAAGACCCCCACCTCCACTACGCCGGGGATGTTCTTCACCCTCCCTTCCAGGGAGGCGGGCTCGTCGACCGGGGCAAAACTCGTGTCCAGAATCACATTCCCATTCTCGGTGAAGTAAGGGTAACCCTTCGGGAGGAGACGCTCCTCCGCGGCACCCCCCAGCTGAGAGAGTTTCGCCTTCACGCTCTTTCGCGCGAAAGGAGCCACCTCGACCGGAACCTTCACTCCGCCCGTGCAGAGTTTCGGGGCGAACTTCTCCTCCCCCGCGACGACCGCAACCTTCTTCGCGCTGCTCATCAACACCTTCTCCCTCATGAGGGCCCCTCCCCCTCCCTTGATGAGGTTCAGCCTCCTATCGACCTGGTCGGCTCCGTCGATGACCAAATCAACAGTCCCGGGGAAGGGGACGATGGATATCCCGTTCTCCGTGGCGACGGTCTCAATCTGGGTTGAGGTCGGAACGCCGATAAGGGTCACCCCTTTCACGACGAGTATGGGAGAGAGTTCCTCAAGGAGCCCGGCGACCGTGGAACCGCTCCCCAACCCGAGGAGTGTCCCGTTGTTTATTGAACTGGCGACCCTCTCGGCCACCCCCCTCAGCCCAGGCCGGAGTTTCTCCATCAGGCCTTTTCCTGCTGCTTCTTCTCTAAATCGATCTGCTCCAGCTTCGTGAGGGCCTCCATCACTTCGTCGCGGATCGCCTTCACCCTCCGTTCCGCCTCGGACACCTCTGGTCTCGCGGTCTTCCTCTCGATCACCTTCTCGAGGTCATCCGCGCGCTCGACCCGCCTCACCTGCACCTCCCTCCTCACTAGCTCGGGTGCCGCGGCGGGGGCCAGCCTCTCCTTAGCCTGCTCGAGCCTCGCCTCGATGTTCTGAACCTTATCCCTGAAGAGAGAGAGCAGGTCGTCCCTCAACCTCTCGAGTTCCCCGACCTCGACGACAAGCTCCACGTCCTTCAGTTTCGATTCGAACGATTTTATCTGCCCGGTGTACCTCTTCGTTATCATCTCCCTCTCCTCCTTTGTGATCCTCCCCTCGGTCTCCGCCTCGTAGAGCTTCATCAGCGCCGAAGAGAGAAGGTCTCTTTCGAGAACTATCGTTCTCATCTCCCTCCTCGACCGCTCCAGCTCCGCCAGCGAGAAGGTCGCGGTCTTCAGCCTACCCGCATCATCCCGCGTGAGAGCCTTCGCGGGCTTGGGCTTCGAGTAGAACGCGTAGTAGGAAGCTCCGACTCCTACGAGCCCGCCTCCTAGGCCCGCAAGAAGAACGGTCAGGGGGTCGGCCAAGGGAACGCTCTCGGTACTCGAAGCTTGGAGTTATTAGGTTTCGGGTCGCGCATGCGCGCGTGCCAGCGCGGGCGTGCGAGCGGACTAGCTGGGTGGCGGGGAGATCATGATTATGTTATCTCCCCTTACGATGAGGGTTCCCAAGGAGCTCGTCTTCCCGTCCTCGTTGACCTCCTCCGCCCTCTCGAGGGAGAGGTTCATGTGCTGGTCGAACCCTTGCAGGGCACCCCGGATGACCTTCCCGCCCTTCAGCTTGATTAGGACGACTTTCCCCACGCTCTCGTCCAGGACCTTCACCGCCATGTCGACGGACAAACCGACGTCTCTTTCTTGCGTCTTGTGGCGTTTATTTAAGTGTGAGATGGCCAGACGGTGATGAAGAGATGGGTCCTCTCCCACCGGGACTCGCAAGAAACGATCGATAGGATCCGAGAGAAGCTCTCCGTCAGCCTCGACATCCCCCGCTCTGCGCAGGTCTCGTCCGCCGAACCGAGCGATGGGGTTATCTTCGTGAGCCTCGACAAGAGGTACACCTTCATCGAGACGGGCGAGGAGACGGTCCCCTTCCTCGGGTCACATGAGACCCTCGGGCTCTTCCCATCTGCCAGGGTGGACGAGGGCGCGATCAAGTTCGTCCTGAACGGAGCCGATGTGATGAGGCCAGGGATACGCTCCTTCGACGACTGGGGGGAGGCTGGTAGACTGGTGGTCGTCAGGGAGGAGAAGAAGGGGAGGGGGATAGCGGTAGGGAGGTCCCTCCTCAGCAGCTCCGAGATGACGCGGGTGCAGAAGGGACCGTCCCTGAAGAACCTGCACTACGTCGGTGATAGTTTCTGGAATCTCTACAAGCTAGTCTAGCCTTTACCCGAGTCGCCGCCGATGCGCGCCCTTGTCTATCTTTAATAACAGGGAGGCAACGCATCGAAAAGCAGGTGGAAAAGAATTGTCGTCGGGAGTGGTTGAAGAGGAGGAGAAGAGCCTCGAGGGGAAGGGAGCCGGCATCCTGCTCAAGGCCCTCGCGCTCAGGTCGATAGACGAGATCCCGAAAATCCAGGAGGATGTAACCAAGAAGACGATAATCATCCTCAAGGTCACCCCTCTTGCTCAGAAGAGCGTCGACGAGCTGAAGTCCTCCGTCGAGCAGCTCTACGAATTTGCGACCGCGATCGGGGGAGACATCGCCAGGCTGGGCGACGAGCGAGTGGTGATAACTCCACCCGGCGTGAAGATCTGGCGCGGGCTCCAGTAGCGGCCGGCGAAAGGATTCACTAGAAACGTTAAATAACCAAAGGGATTCTCTCTAAGTCACCGTTCAGGTATCTGCGTGGTCTGACTGACGAGAGATGTCAATAGGTTGGATAGAAAAGAATTCCCGGGTTCCCTAGTATACCATGGGACCACGACCGTGGGGCTCGTCTGCAGCGACGGTGTGGTCTTCGCCACCGACACGAGGGTCACCTCGGGCGGGTTCATAGCTCACCGGAGGGGGAGGAAGCTTCTGCAGATAGACGAGAACATAGCGATGACCATCTCCGGGGTCGTCGCCGATGCTCAGAGCATCGTAGACACCCTGAAGTACTATACAAGCGCCTACAGAATCGAGAAGACGCGTGAGATGCCCGTGAAGTCGGCCGCGCGCCTCGTTTCGAACGTCCTATTCGCCTCCAGACTCTACCCCTACATCGCGGACGTTCTCGTGGGTGGGGTGGACAAGTCGGGTGGCTCGATGTACAACATCGACTTCTTCGGTTCGGTGAGTCAGGAGCACGTGGTCGCGACGGGTAGCGGCTCTCCCGTGGCCTACGGAATCTTGGAGGCGGAGTTCAAGGAGGGACTGCCCACCTCGAAGGGATACCCCCTCGCCGCGAAGGCGATACTCGGGGCGATGAAGCGGAACGTAGCTACAGGCGACCACTTCGACGTCGCCGTCATCGACAAGGGCGGGTACAGGGAGATCACGGAGCAGGAGAAGGAGAAGCTCCTGGCTCAGTTTTCGGGACACAATTAGAGTTTGGCACAGAAGGCAAATCAGGTCAACCTGATGAGCACGATTCTGAACAACATCCCAGCGGAGGCTCAGATCACAAGGATAGAGTACGAAGGGCCCAGGATCGCTCTCTACACCAAGAATCCAAACTACCTGCAGAAAAACAACTACATCATCTCGGAGATCGTGAACTCACTCAAGAAGCGCGTGGTGACGAGGACGGAGAAGTCGATAAGGAAACCGGAGGACGAGGCGAGGGCGATCCTCGACAGGCTTTTCCCCCAAGAGGCGGCGGTAGCGAGCTACTTCTTCGACGACGCGCTGGGCGAGGTTACAGCGGAGGTGGGCAACCCGAAGGTCCTCTCGCAGGAGGGGGGGTTCGACCTCGGGAACGCGATGGAGCAGACCGGATGGAAGATAAAGGTGAGGAAGGCACCCCACCTGACCTCGACGGCGATACAGAATGTGAACTTCGCCCTCAAGTCGGGTAACGCTGTGAGGGAGCTTTTTCTGAGGGACCTGGGAGAATCCATCTTCCGCCCACGCCTCACCTCTTCGGAGCAGGTGACGATCAAGACTCTCGGCGCCTTTCAGGAGGTGGGGAGGTCCTGCCTCCTCATGGAGACATCTGAGAGCAAGGTCCTCCTCGACTGCGGAATACATCCCGGCGCCCGCAACAACTGGGATGCGTACCCCCGCCTGGACTGGGCCGACGTGGGGCTCGAGGAGATTGACGGAGTCATAATCAGCCACTCCCACCTGGACCACATGGGCTTCCTCCCCGCGCTCTACAAGTTCGGCTACGACGGGCCGGTCTACTGCAGCGAGCCGACCCTTCCCCTGATGACTCTCCTCCAGAACGACTTCGTCAAGATCGCGCGGATAGAGGGGGGGAGGGTAATCTACGACCAGAAGGACATCAGGGACGTGATTCAGCACGCCATCACTCTGCCGTACGGGATGGTGACAGACATCTCGCCTGACATCAAGCTTGTCCTCAACAACGCGGGGCACATACTCGGATCCTCGACGGTCCACCTCCACATCGGGGAAGGGGCGCACAACGTCGTCTACAGCGGAGACTACAAGTACGGCAGGACCCTGCTCCTCGACTCGGCCACCTGGAACTATCCGAGGGTCGAGACTCTCATCACGGAGAGCACCTACGGAGCGAAGGAGGACATCATGCCTCTGAGGGAGGAGGTGGAGATGAACTTCGTGAACGCGATAAACGGGACCCTGAAAGAGGGCGGAAAGGTGCTAATCCCGATCCCGGCGGTTGGACGCGCACAGGAGATACTCCTCGTCATCGACAGGTACATGAAGAACAAATCTCTCGTCGAGACTCCGGTCTTCATCGAGGGGATGATTTCCGAGGCGACTGCGATTCATGTCTCCTACGCCGACTACCTCTCGAGAGAGCTGAGGACGATGATGCTCGACGAGGGTACGAACCCCTTCCTCTCGGAGTACTTCACCGCGATCGAACACCCTTCCAACAGGGAGGAGGCGCTTAGGGAAGGGCCCGCGATCATCATGGCCACGTCAGGGATGCTCGAGGGGGGTCCCGTCCTGGACTACTTCGGGAGCATAGCCCCAAACGAGAAGAACAAGATGCTCTTCGTCTCTTACCAGGTGCAGGGGACACTCGGGAGGAGGGTCCTGGACGGGTCGAGTCAGGCGAGCCTGATGGAGGAGAACGGGAAGATCAAGATCGTGGACGTCAGGTGTAAGGTCCAGAAGGTTGAGGGTTTCAGCGGGCACAGCGACTACAACCAGATAATCCGGTTCATCGGGAAGCTCAGGCCGAAGATTCAGCAGGTCATCGTCAACCACGGAGAAAAGAGGAAGGTCGAGAACCTCGCTTACGCGATACAGCGGATCTACAGAGTGCCCGCGATTCACCCAGCCGTGCAAGAAGCGATACGTCTATACTAGACTTATATCGTCAGCCCTGTAGAAAACTTCGTGAGCGATTCGGCGCACCTCATGGAGTTTCCGACGAGGATCCTCATCGGACGGGGGGTGCTGGCGAGGCTGGGTGATTTCGTCGAGGAGGGGGGGACGAAAAAGAAGGCGGTCGTCGCCGCGGGGACGCGGGTCCACGAGAAAGTAAGTGAAGTCGTAAGCTCGTCTCTGAACGGGTCGGTGGAGTGGGTAAAGGTGACCGCGGCCGACATCCAGAATGTCGAGAGGGTGATGACGGCTGCGAGGAGTGCCTCCTGCATAATAGGGCTCGGCGGTGGCAAGAGCGTCGACGTGGGAAAGCTCGCGGCCTTCAAGAGAGACCTCCCGTTCTTCAGCGTCCCGACGAGCGCCTCGCACGACGGGATCTCTAGTCCCTTCGCCTCGATAAAGGGGCTCGACAGGCCTTACTCCGTGAAAGCGAAGCCACCCGTCGGGATCCTCGCCGACGTCCGCGTCATATCCTCCGCCCCTCGCAGGCTACTCTCTTCAGGCTGCGGAGACCTAGTCTCCAAGATGACGGCTGTGAAGGACTGGCAACTCGCCCACGAGGTGCAGGGGGAGTACTACGGGAGCTACGCCGCGAGCCTGGCGTTGATGAGTGCCGCTGTCGTCCTTGAAGGCTCGAAGAAGATAGGCGAGTTTGGGATGGACAGCGTGAGAGACATCGTCGAGGCGCTGATAAGCGCCGGGGTGGCGGCGGGGATAGCGGGTTCGAGCAGGCCCTGCAGCGGCGCCGAGCATCTCTTCAGCCACTACCTGGACCTCCTCGCTCCCGGCGTGGGGCTGCACGGCGAGAAGTGCGGGGTCGGGACGATAATGATGTCGAAGCTGCACGGGCTCGACTGGGAGGGAGTCAGGTCCGCCCTCGAGCACGTAAAGGCCCCGACGACCGCGTCGGCGATGGACCTGAAGGAGGAGCAGGTCGTCGAGGCCCTAGTGAAGGCGAGCTCCATAAGACCTGAACGCTACACGATTCTCTCGCGGAACAAGCTGAGCAGAGAGAAGGCGCTTCGCCTAGCAAAGTCCACGGGCGTCATCTAACTCGGCAGGGCTGCGGCCTGCTCGGGTGCCTCCGTCCCGGCGGCCTCCGCCTCCTCCGCCTTGGCCTTCCTCGTGAAAGTCTCCCTGAAGGTGACGTTCTCGATCCCCCTCAAGAAACGAAAGATGTCGCTTGAGATTCCTCTCTTTATGATCTGGAGCCCCTCGAGAAGGAATAGTTCTTCGGGTATCTCGACCGCAAGCGTTCCCCCCTCCACGCTGAACTTCACCTTCTCACCCTCGGCCACAAACCTGCGTTCGATGAGGGCGCGTATCTTCTCCTCCTCCGTCTCGAGCTTCTTGACGACCTCGAGTTCGTAAATCAGCGTCTTCCCCGCCAGCCTGTGGTTGAAGTCAACCTGGGCTCTTCCCGAACCAATGAATCGTACCGTACCGGCCCTGTTCTCCACCTCAACGGTGTCTCCCACCGTCAGCTCGGAGGCTCTCTCTCCGAACTTCCTAAGCGGGACCATCCTCATCCTGGTCGGATCTCTCTCGCCAAACGCCTTCGCGGGGGGGAGTTCGATCGCCCTCTTCTCACCCGCCTCCATCTTCTTCATCTCCTCTTCGAGCCCCGCCAGGACCCACCCCTCACCCGCCGCGACGAGTCTCGGTCCGTACCTCCTCTCGGAGTCGAATATCCCGAACTTCTTCGCCTCTCCCTCGCTCGTGGTCTCTATCACCTCGCCAGTGTCTTTCACCTTAGCCGTGTAGTTGGTGAGTAGGAGGTCGCCCTTGGAGAAGGTCATCAGGACGAGGGCACGGAGTTCTATCACACTTAAGGCTTCGTTCCTCCTAGTGAATCTCGGTGCCTCGCGGCCCTTCCTTCGCTCCGTCCTCTGGGGCGTTTGCCCGTCCACGCATGTTGCACGCGCCCGGTGTCGCGAGGCGAAGAGGTACGCGCAGGGGCCGGCCGGCTGACTGACTATTTCGTCGCCCCGTGAATACTCTTCAGCGTCTTCTCGACCGCCCCGACGGTGGCATCGACGAACTCCCCGGATACCAACCCCATGCAACCCGCCCTGAACACCTTCCCCTTGAAAGGACCAAACCCTCCCGCCACGAGGATTCCATGCTCTTCGCTGAGCTTATTCCTGAAGAGGGCGTCATCGACCCCGGCGGGATACCGCACCGCCACGACGGTCCTCGACCTCACCTCAGTCGCAGCGAAGAACTTTAGCCCAAGCTTCCCCAAACCGGCGTAGAGTGCTGCGGAGTTCACTTCGTGCCTCTTGACTCGTTTGGCTAGCCCCTCCTCGAGCAGCTCCTCCAGCGCCTCGTCGAGGGCGTAGAAGATCGGCAGGGCGGGCGTGAAGGGTGTCTCGCCCCTGCTGCCGTATTCCGAGTACCTCGCGATGTCGAAGTAGCGGGTGGCCGGAGGGGATTTCTTCACGTACTTCAGGAGACGCTCGCTCACGGAAACAAGAGCCATTCCCGGCGGTGCCGCGATGCACTTCTGGCTCGCTGTCGCGCAGAGGTCTATCCCCCATCCGTCGACGGGGATCGAGTAGCCGCCGAGGCTTGATATCGCGTCGACGACCACGAAGGCGCCGTGCGCCCTCGCCAGCCTGCAAGCCTCCTCGACATACTGAACGGCTGTCCCCGTGCTCGTCTCGTTGTGGACGAGGAAGAGAGCCTTGAACTCCTTACGCGCCTCGATCGCCCTTCCGAGTTGGGCGAGGCTCGGGGTGGTGCCGTACTCCGCCTTCACCCTCACCGCCTTGCCTCCGGCCAGCTCGACCGTCTCCGCGACCCTCTCGCTGAACTCTCCAAAGACGGGAACGATCGCGACGTCTCCTTTTCTAATGATGTTCCAGACGGCCGCCTCGACTCCTCCTGTCCCCGATGATGAAAAGAGTACGACTTCTCCCACGGTCTGGAAGAGGCTCCTCGCCTTCTCCCTCAATCCCAGAAATAGCCTCCCGAACTCGGGTCCCCTATGGTTGATGATGGGCCTCGTCATCGCCTTCTTGACTCTCTCGGAGACGTTCGTCGGCCCCGGGAGCATGATCAGCTTCTGTTTCTCGAGGCTCAATTCTATTCACCGGGGAGGTCCTTCTTCAGA
This sequence comes from Nitrososphaerota archaeon, assembly GCA_005877185.1. Taxonomy (GTDB): domain Archaea; phylum Thermoproteota; class Nitrososphaeria; order Nitrososphaerales; family Gagatemarchaeaceae; genus TA-13. The sequence continues at coordinate 10,573 of VBPQ01000004.1, read as the reverse complement.
AGCTCTCTCACCCTCTCGAGTCCTCCAAATTCCTTCACCTTCTTTGCGACGTCCGAAGGCACTAACCTCTCCCAATCCCGCCGCTCCAAAATTCTCGTCCTGACGTTCGTAGCCGAGTACTCCCCTCTCTTTAAGTAGGGTATGGCCTCCACATCGAGTCCCTCCTCCTCGAAGAGTCTGAACGTCAGAGAGTCGTTCGTGAAGGCAACGTCAAACCTCGGGACCATCGACTTCACGGTCGAGACCCAGACAGAGTGTGAGTCGGCGTCAGCGATTGGTATCGCCATCCATCTTGCCCCGTCGACGCTGTCGTTGTCTAGGGCGCCCTTGATCATCGCGATCCTCTCGCCAGCGGTGAAAGGGTTGTCTCGCTCGTGGCTCCTCTGCGCGCTCCCCACGACGATGTAGAGGTAGTCGACCTGTTTCAACGCATACTTCACTGCCGCGAGATGCCCATAGTGGAATGGCTGGAATCTTCCCACCAGGAGGCCGACGCGCAAATTTCCCCTTGATTCTTCGCGGCTCCGCGGGATATTTAAGAATAGGTCGGAAAATCGACGGATTGGTTTTTCTCCGACCCTCCGGGAGGCGTCGCGATGGAGCTACTCGAGATTGACGGCTCGCACGGCGAGGGCGGCGGGCAGATTCTCAGGGCGGCCGTCGCATTCTCGATAATCCTGGGGCGGCCGGTGCGCGTAACCAAGGTGAGGGCTGGAAGGAGCAACCCCGGGCTCCGCCCGCAGCACGCATCTGCCCTCAAGATCCTTCGCGAGGTCTGCGGCGGCAGGCTCGAGGGCGGAGAGGTCGGCTCTTCCACCATCACTTTCCATCCCGGTGTCGTCGAAGCTTCGACGATGAAGGTCGACCTGGCGACCGCGGCGAGCATCACCCTGGTCCTTCAGGCGGTCGTCCCGGCCGCGTCTCTCTCGGGGTCGAGCCTAGACCTCGAGCTCGTGGGCGGAACAGACGTGCCATGGAGTCCCACCTTCGATTATTTCGCGAGTGTCGTCGTCCCCGCATTCAAGATGATAGGGATAGGATGCCGCGCGGAAGCCTCGAAGCGAGGTTACTACCCAAAGGGGGGAGGTGCGGTGAAGGCCACGGTCGAGCCATGCAGGCGGGTAGCGCCTCTCGAACTCGCGGAGAGGGGGTCAAACCCCCCAGCTTCCGTCGTAAGCAGGTGCGGGAGACTCCCCGCTCATGTCGCGGAGAGGCAGGCGCAGGCCGCCCAGTCGTACCTTCGGGGTCAAGGAATCGAGGTAGAGAGCGCCACCGCCTCCCAGGTTGTCTCTGACTCTCCCGGCTCCTCCGTACTGATCTCGACGACCCGCGCGGACTGCCTCCTGGGCTCCGACTCGATTGGTGCCCTTGGGAAGAGTGCGGAAAGCGTGGGCCTGGGAGCCGCGAAGGAATTCGCCGCCGCTTACAAGAGCGGAGCGTGTCTCGACGTCCATCTCTCCGACACAATCGCCCCCTTCCTCTCCCTGGCGGGGACGGATTCGAGGATTCTTCTTCCGCGCGTATCGGAGCACTTGAAGACGAGCCTCCACGTCGCGAGCCTCTTCACCGGCTGTTCGTACGATTTCGCTTCTCAGGGGAAGGGTTGGGCTGCCTCGATAAGGCCTGCCAAGCACAAGCTCTAATAAGGCGTCTAGAAGCCGCGAGTCACAGTGCACTGAACTGTCATTGGAAGCTTACATCCCGGGAGCGACGGCGGTAGGAATAGCGTACAAGGACGGAGTAATTCTGGGCGCCGAGAGGAGAATAACTCTCGGAAACTACGTCATCAGCAAGTCGGGGAAGAAGGTCTTCAAGGTCACGGATAATGTCGGCGTCGTCTGCGCCGGAATGATCGCCGATATGCAGAACCTCGTCAGGGAGGTTTCAACCTACGCGAAGCTGAAGGAGCTCGAGTCGAGGCGATTCCTGAAGCCGAACTCCGTCGCGAAGCTAATGTCGGTACTTATGTTCGAGAGGAGGTACGCCCCTCTGCTCACGCAGGTGATTCTGGGTGGGGTCGGCAGCAAGCCCCTCGTCTACGTCCTGGATCCCCTCGGTAGTGTAATCCCCGACGAATACGCCGCGGTGGGGACGGGCGCGGAGATGGCGATCGCAGTCGTCGAGGCCGCGTACTCTCCCTCCATCACGCACAAGGATGCAAGGGAGGTTCTCGTCTCCTCGATAAAGGCGGCCATTCAGAGGGACGCGATGAGTGGGAACGGGCTGGACATTCTGAGCGTTGACGCCTCGGGCATAAAGGAAGAAGCGATCAACCTGTAGGGGGTGACCTAGCGTGTGGACGTACGGGAAGGTAAAGGTCCACTGGCTGGGACACGACTCGTTCGTCCTGGAGGGATCCAAGACCGTCGTCATCGTCGACCCCTTTCAGGCGAAGGGGAACTTCAAGGCGGACGTCCTGCTTCTCTCGCACGAACACTTCGACCACATGAGTCCAGACGACATCCGGCGTTTCACGACCCCCTCGACGAAGGTAGTGGCGCCGAGAATCTGCGAATCGGGCCTGTCAGAGTTTGGGTTGGAGAAGAGTTTCGTCACGCCGAACTCCAAGGTCGAACTGCAAGGAGTCGTGATCGAGACTCTCCCGGCGTACAACCTGAACAAGTTCAGGTCACCCGGGCAGGTTTTTCATCCGAAGCAGGACGGGAGGGTAGGTTATCTCCTTACGCTGGACGGAGCTAGGTTTTACCACGCGGGTGACTCCGATGCCATCCCAGAGATGAAATCTCTGAACGTCGACGTCGCCTTCCTCCCGGTCTCGGGAACGTACGTGATGACTCCTCAGGAGGCGGCCGAGGTGGCGAAGGCGATGAAGACAAAGGTGGCGGTCCCGATGCACTACGGGAAGATCGTCGGGGGAAGGGCGGACGCGGAGAGGTTCAAGACCCTCGTGGGCGAGTCGACAAGAGTGGAGATTCTGGAGCAGGAGTAATCATGCTACTCGGGAACGCTCTCCGACTTCAACTTCCCCCTCTCTAGCGTGACGAAGAGATACCTGTTGTCGGCGAAGACCAGGGTCAGCTCGTCTTCCTTCTCCGTCACGGTCAGCAGCGCCTTCCCAAGAATTCCGTCAAACTTTGCCATCGGTCGACATCCCCCGCGTGATGATTTATTCTATTTCTGCTTTTCAGGTTCCATGTAATTGGTCAGGTCGAGAGACTTCCCGAACGCGAACCTATCGACTGAAACGCCTGTCGCTGTCCTTATCATTCCTCGTATGACCTCGTCGATGCTCTTCCCCCGCGTCTGATTCTTCATCTGCTTCAAGACACGGTGCGTGTCGTCGTGCACCTTCACGCTCTTCACCAATCTCACGCCCTCCCTTGCGTGTGGGCAGCCCTTCTGTGCTCAGTTCTAACGCAGAGGTTCTGCACGACCGCCATCCCGGCCCTCTTCGCGGCTTCGGCAGCGGCGGGGCTCTCGATCCCGAGCTGCATCCAGATCATCTTCGGATTGGCTCCGTCTGCCTTTCTCAGCTGTATCGCCTGTTCGACGATCGGGGGAACCTGCTCGGAGGGCCTGAAGATATCGACGACCTCGACCCGCCCTGCTTCCTCCGTCGGAATCTCGAGCAGGCTCGGGTACACTCTCTCGCCCAGTATCTTAGAGGCTGTCGGGTTCACGGGAATTATCCTGTAGCCCTGTTCCTTCAAGTACTTTGATACACTGAAACTCTCCTTGCTCGGGTCCTTGGAAAGCCCGACTACCGCAATCGTCCTGCTTCCGAGCAGTATCTCCACCTCTCTCGACGTCGCCATGCTTTCCCGCTTTTCCCTTCTATTAATCCATGAATGAGAGAATCGGTCTGACTCGGTATCGTCGCGAGTTCATCATCTGCCCTTTGGAGCTTGTGCGGGCTCTGACTGGGACGGCGTTCACCTCATCGTCAGCCTCGACTCCTCGCTCGTTCCTTTTAGGTTTTATCGGGACAGAGAAGAGCCGATTCCACGGGCGGTCCGGGACGCCTTGCCCGACGTGACCTGGCCTATGGGTTGGTTGTGTTCGATGATTCTGCTCAGGCCCCATCGACAAAGGGTAGCTCTCGGGGCTACTGGTGCTTCCCCCTTCTCTCGTCGTCGACTCGGGAAGCCCCGAGGGCCTCGCGGGTTTTCTCCGAGGTGGTAGTCGATTTGACGGAGTGACTCGAAAGCGTTATGAACAGACCGTCCTCCCGCAGCCGTTGAACTACTCGTGAGCGATTTTCCGGAGGTGATCGTGAAGGAGGAGTACGAGGAGATAAGAAGGTGGGCGAAGGACTTCGGGCAGCGGGAAATCGCCCCCCTCGCTGAAAAGCTTGACAGGACCGACGAGTATCCCCTGGGCCTTGCGAGGAAGATGGGGCAGCACGGACTCCTGGGACTCTCGATCCCACAAGAATACGGAGGGCTGGGACTAGGGGCCGTCGGCGCCATCGTAGTCGCTGAGGAGATAGCCAAGGTCAGTCTTTCTGCAGGGCTGATAATCGGGGTCCAGAACGGACTCGTAGGAAACGCGATCGCCAAGTTCGGGTCCAAGAAGCAGAAGGAGAAGTACCTCCCCCGCCTCGTGAAGGGGGAGATAATCTGCTCCTTCGGGCTCACGGAGGCCGGGGCGGGAAGCGACGCCGCCGGGATTTCTACAAAGGCTGAGAGGGCCGGCGAATGGTACAAGATCAATGGCACAAAGCTCTGGATTTCGCAAGGGATGGTCGCCGACCTCATCCTCCTCTTCGCGCGGACTGGTTCTCAGGAGGAGAGGGCCGCCGGGATAACATCCTTCATCGTCGAGAAGGGGTCGGAGAGCTTCACGGTGGGGTCGAAGCTTGAGGTGATGGGCCTGAGGGGGACGGGGACGGCGGAGCTCGTCTTCAAGGACTGTAGGGTCCCCGCCTCGAGTGTACTCGGGACCGAAGGCGATGGCTTTCTGATTGCCATGGCGGTGCTCGACGAGGCCAGAATAGGGGCGGCCGCGGCGGCCGTCGGGATAGCCGAGGCAGCCCTCGACGCTTCGATGGCGTACGCAAAGAAACGCGTCCTCTTCCGCAAGACCCTATCGAAGTTCGAATCGATTCAGTTCCTGATTGCCGACATTGCGACGAAGGTTTCTGCGGCCAGGCTTCTGACCTACAGGGCGGCTTACCTCCTGGAGTCTGGAAAGGAGTTCCAGCGAGAGGCAGCGATGGCCAAGGTCTTTTCGAGCGAAACCGCCGTCTGGGCCTGCGAGAGGGCGATTCAGATTCACGGAGGTTACGGGGTGAGCAAACTCCTTCCCCTCGAGAGGTTCCTCCGCGATGCGAAGACACTTGATATAGTGGAGGGGGCATCAGAGGTTCAGAGATGGATACTCGCGAGGGATCTTCTCGGGCTGTAGGAGAGGGATGAACAGGGTAGCGATCGTTGGGGCAGGCCACTCCAAGTTTGGCAAGAGGAAGGACGTCAACCTGGCAGAGCTCGCCTTCGAGTCAATCAAGCAGGCTGTCACCGACGCGGGGATAGAGAGGAAAGAGATCAAGAACGTCGTCGTCGGGAGCGCCGGGGGCTGGTACGAGGAGGCCCTCCCGGCCGTCGTAGTTAACGAGTATGCCGGCCTGCGCTCGGTGGGGACGATGAGAGTCGAGGCCGCATGCGCGAGCGGGAGCGCCGCCGTGAAGGTGGCGCATGACAGCGTGGCGACCGGGGAGTCTGACGTTGCTCTTGCAGTCGGGGTGGAAAAGATGACGGAGGTGGACACCATGACCTCGGTTGAGCTGATCGGGAGGGCGGGCTCGTACATGTGGGAGTTCGAAAACTACGGGATGACCTTCCCAGCCTACTATGCTCTCTACGCTGTCTCCCACATGAACCGGTTCAAGACGACCGAAGAAGACATGGCCAGGGTGGCTGTGAAAGCCCACCACTACGGTTCCCTGAACCCCAACGCCCAGTTCCAGAAAGAGATTACGGTCGAGAAGGTCCTCTCCTCACAGGTCGTCGCCTGGCCTCTCAAGTTGTACGACGCCTGTCCCCTCACCGACGGGTCGGCAGCGGTCGTGCTCGCCAACGAAGAGGTAGCGAGGAGACTCACCGATACCCCTGTCTGGATCAAGGGGATTGGTTACTCCTCCGACTCGGCGAACCTCAGCAAGAGAGACGACTACGTCGGTCTAACGGCCTCCGTCGAGGCCGGGAAGAGGGCTTACCAGGCTGCCAAGGTCACTCCACGCCAGGTCGACGTGGCGACGTGTCACGACTGCTTCACTATCGCCGAGATAATGGCCTACGAGGACCTTGGATTCTGCGAGAAGGGCGAGGGTGCCAGGCTTGTGAGGGAGGGGCAGACCGAGATTGGCGGAAAGATCCCCGTGAACCTTGACGGGGGGCTGAAGGCGAAGGGGCACCCGATAGGGGCGACTGGAGTCTCGATGATGGTGGAGATTACAAAGCAGCTTCGTGGGGAGGCGGGGAGAAACAGGCAGGCCCCCATCAAGAACGGGATAGGTCTCGTTCACAACGTGGGGGGGACGGGTCACTACGCCTACGTTACGGTACTCTCGAGGGGCGCGTAGCGATGCAGGAAGAAAAACAACAACAGCCGACCCTTCATTCGAGAAGGTCCCTCACCCTTCGTTTCGACATCCCCATCTCCAGAACCCATGAGTTCTGGGACGCACTCGGGGAAGGGAGGTTTCTCACGACGAGGTGCACTGCCTGTGGTAACGAGAGCTTTCCTCCCCAGGCCGACTGTCCGAGATGCATGAGCGACCGATTCGAGTGGGTCGACATAGGGAGGGAGGCTAGGCTTGTGACCTACACCTACGTCCAGGTCACCCCCGCCAGTTTCGTAAACGACGACCCCTACACGATAGCGATAGGAGAGTTTGCAAACGGGATCAAGGTCCTCGCCTGGCTGGAGGGGGTCCCTGTTGAGAGAGCGAAGGTGGGGATGAAGCTCACGGTCGAAGCGAGGAGAAGCAGCGAGGGGAATCCTTACTACGTCTTCGTCCCTTCCCTTCCTTCCTAGAACTCCTTCGGGACCTCCCTGATAACTTCGGCTATTCTAATGAACCTGTCCCTGTAGAAGAGGATCTTCGTTATCGACCCCCTGAATCTCAACGAGCCCTTCAGGACGGCCGCCTGAAAGTCCAGCTCCCCCCTCGCGACCCTCGTCCACACCTCATACGGCCCCTCGAACGCGAACTCAGCCTGGAAGTTGGGCTCCACCCTGTGGATCGTGGTCTTTCCGTTCTCGACCACCAGAGAGAAGCCAGCGCTCTGGTCGGTCGCAGCCAGGAGGAGGCTCGTCTTCAGGTTCTTCGTGCCGTCCTGCCACTTCGCGTCTGAGTTCAACCTTGTTTCTAGTTCCTTGAAATACTCGTCACTGAAGTATGTGGCCAAACCACTTAACCACCCCCGGAGTTCGCGGCAAGCCTTTTGAGCTTACCTATCACCCCCGAGACGGCAACGCTCCTCACGGTGTTCCCGTTCCAGACCGTGCCGCTGAGTGAGTCTACGATGTCTCTCGCCCGGGCCTGGTTTGTCATGATGATTACGTACTGGTCGAGCCAGAGTGTACCCTTCGACGAGATGGCGTTCTCGCGCGCGAGTCGCTTCAACAGGCTCTCCTTCGCCTGCGGTGTGAATGGCTTCTCCCCTCTGAGCAGGATGTACCTTCTCCTCGACTCCCTGATTCGTGTCAGCGAGTATGACGCCCCAGCCTTGCCGCGTAGAAGGTCGCGGGGTCGCCCTTCAGGTATCCCCTTGGCTTGAGCTTGACGCGGATGGGGTCATTCTCCGCGAGAACCAACCTCCCGGCGAGCAACTCCTGCTTGCTGAACCTCAGGTAGAGCGCTCCTCTCTCGTCAATGTTCCTCCCCCTATCGCCCAGGATTGCACCCGTCTCCACACCCGAAAGGAGCGCACCGATTCGTGAGAAGAGGCGGGCCGCCCCCTCCCGCGTAATGCGGTACGTTACATGCGATATCCTGTTGCCGAAGTGTCCCTCCAACGCCTCGACCTCAGGTTCCGAAACCGAAAAAAACGAGTTTACAGCCTCGACCAGTCTCGACTCATCCTCTGTGGCGTGAACGAAGAAGGAGACCTCGACCGACTGAATCTCGCTCCCCGCCATCTGTCCCTGAATCGAGACGCAAGTGATAACTATATGGGTTCGTCCTACCCCCACGTGGCTAAGAAGAAGAAGCACCTGACGGTCGAGGACGTCCTCGGTGATGAGATAAGGCGAGAGATGAACCTCGACACCAAGACCTTCGTCGTCCTCGACGATTGGGATTCTGTGATGCACTCAGTCTACCAGCTCCCGATAGAGTACGCCGGGTACACCGCCAAGGTGAGCGACCTGAAGACGGTGAAAGAGATGGTCGATACCCTCTCCTCCACCGACTTTGACAACGTGAAGAGGAGCGAGAGCAGAAAGAAGCAGCTGAGGCAGTTCACACAGACGATGAGCATGTACTATAACCTCGTCTTCACGAAGAAGGGGAAGAAGGTGGGATACGGCGCCCTAATACACTTCCCCCGATTGAAGCCCGAGCCCGAGAGGAGCGGAGGGATTGTCCTCGCCGCGAGGATCATAGCGGAGAACGGAAAGCATTCTGTCAAATTCGAGAGGGCGAAGTTCGACGACTTTCTTCTGGAGGTCAAGCCTTACATCAACCTTCTCGGCGACCTCTACAGACAGACGCGGAAACCGTAGTCATGGGAAGGTTCGTAGTCGGGATAGAAAGCACCGCTCACACCTTCTCGGTGGCCGTCGCCTCGAGAGAGGGGAAGATACTCTCAGACGTCAGGGAGGTCTACAGACCGCCGGTGGGAAGCGGGATCCATCCATACCTGGCTTCTCTGAGTCACGTGAAAGCAGCCCCGCGGGTCCTCCGGGATGCGCTTCTCACCTCGGGAGTCGGCGAGGGTGACATAGACGCGGTCGCGTATTCGATGGGACCCGGGCTCGGTCCCTGCCTAAGGGTCGGGGCGGTCGTGGCCCGCTCTCTGGCCCTCTCGTTGGCCAAGCCTATCGTTCCTGTCAACCATGCGATAGGCCACATAGAACTCGGGTGCCTGCTGACAGGAACGGCAGACCCGCTTGTCCTTCTCGTCTCGGGGGGGCACAGCATGGTGGTCGCATTTTCGTACGGGCGCTGGCGTGTCATGGGTGAAACTCTGGACCTCACTCTGGGGCAACTCCTCGACCAGTTCGGGCGGCATGCCGGTCTCTCTTCGCCATGCGGGGTGCAGGTCGAGGGGGCCGCCTCGAAGTCGAGCCGCTATGTCCCCCTCCCCTACACAGTCAAGGGGAACGACGTCTCGTTCTCCGGAATCCTCACGACGGCGAAGAGGCTACTCGACGGTGGCGAACGATTCGAAGACATCTGCTTCTCGATTCAGGAGACGGCCTTCGCGATGATGGTGGAGGTGACCGAGAGGGCACTCGCGTTCACCGGGAAGAAGGAGGTGATGATAGTGGGAGGCGTCGCGGCGAACAGGAGGCTCTCAAGGATGATGGAGTTTATGACGAGGAGGCACTCGGCCAGCTTTCACGTCGTTCCCCCGCGGTTCAGCGGAGACTGCGGCTCGCAGATCGCGTGGACCGGTCACCTCGCGCATTCGAAGGGAGTCACCACTTCGGTGGAGGAAGCTTCGACGAGGCAATCTTGGAGGCTCGACCAGGTCGACGTCCCCTGGAGGGAGTAGGATGCGGTCACGGGCGGGCGAGGGAGGTACGAGGGTGGTCTACAGGGGGGCGGAAGCCGACCTGCTGCGCGGCAGGTGGTGCGGCTTGGACGCCGTCTTCAAGTTCCGGCGACCATTCATCTACCGCCTGAAGGTTCTCGACGACGCGATCAGGCGACAGCGGACGGCCCGTGAAGCGGAGATGATCCACGACGCGAAACGCTCCGGTGCTCACACTCCATTTCTCTACTTTGTAGACATGGGAAAGGCGCTAATCGTGATGCAGTGGGTGAATGGCCGGAGGCTCAAGGAGACTGTCTCCTCCCTCTCCTCAGAAGGGCTGGAGCACGTCTTCGCCGAGTTGGGGGGGGAGGTGGCGCGCCTTCACGCCTCCGGAATCATGCACGGTGACCTAACAACATCGAACATTCTCCTCGACTACGACAACAAGGGCAGCAGCAACAACAACGAGCTGACTCTAATCGACTTCGGTTTAGCTCTCCGCACGACGAGGCTCGAGGACCGGGCGGTCGACCTGAGGCTCGTCAAGGAGACACTCACGGGGGCGCATTCGGAGGTGGCTTCGAAGGCATACGCGGCCCTCCTCGAGGGATACCGAGGCGAGGTGGGTCCAGGGGAAGTACGTGCCGTGACGAGGCAGGTGGCTGAGATCGAAAGGAGGGGGCGATACGCGAGGGTTGAATGAACGAAGTACTGAAAGAACAATCAGCTTCGCCACATCGAACTCCCAAAAGTTTCGGGAGGTGGAACTCGCTCTGCGCAGGCTCGGAGTGGGGGTGAGGCGGTTGCGTGGAAAGGGGCTCGAAATACAGTCGGACGACGCTGCGGAGGTGGCGAGGTTCGCCTCCGCCGACGCGGCGAAAAAGTATGAACGCCCCCTGATCGTCGAG
>VBPQ01000026.1:19764-20822 GCA_005877185.1 Nitrososphaerota archaeon | reverse complement strand
CCTCCACCCTTTTCGCGGCGTGCCTGGCGAGCACCTTGTCGTAGAAGTTCTCAGGGAGAGACACGTTCACGCCCGCAGCGGAGAGTTGCTCCGGGGTCACACCCTCAGAGTCGTACAACTGCACGAGCTGTTCGGTCGAGGGGCTCTGGCCAGAGGAGGAGACGGAAGCAACTATCTTGGCCACCCTATCGCTCGACGACGTATACCTCGCTTCCTCGACGCTCAACACCTCCCCGACGTCCTCCCGGTGCTCTGCGAGCTCGGGGTACATCCTGGAGAGGTAGTCGATGTGCCAGTTGGCAACCTCCCCCAACGTGAGCCTGAACGCGTAGCGCCGTATGAGGTTCTGTGCCCTCCTGAAGAGCACCCGCAGGTTGTACCCTCCTCCGGAGTTGCTAGGTAGCATACCGTCCGTTATGGCGAAGAGGAGAGTCCGGGCGTGGTCCGCGACCGCGTACATCGACTCCAGCGGCCCAAACTGCTCTGCCAGCCTCGGGGCGGCGAACCCCAGCCCCTTCGCGATGACCTCTCTAGCCTCAGAGATCGTCTTGTAGTCGTCCAGGTTTATCGCGCCAGCGACTCTCGAGTAACGGAGGAAGAGGGCCTCGTCGTACTCCAGGCTCGAGACCTCTTTCATCTTCTTCAAGACTTCGGCGAAGTTGCCGTCGTAGGAGGTGGGGCTCCCCTGCGTGAGCCAGGTGAGTCGTTCCAGGCCAGCGCCCATGTCCACAACTCTCTCCTTCATCGGGGTGTACCGGGAGGGGGTGCCCTCGAATGAAGTGAAGACGGCGTTCCCGAGCTCCAGCCCGCGGACGAAGTACTCGAGAGAGTAGCCGAACGCCCCGTATCCAACCCAGACGTCCTCTATGAACGAGACCTCGCCCTCCTCCACACCAAAGCTCTTCGTGAGAAGCTCGAAGTCGAGGTCGATGCACCTGTCCTTCCAGTAGCCTCCCTTCCTGCCTGCGATGCTCGTCTGCCCCAGCATGCAGAACGAGGTGTAGTGCTTCCCGCTTACCCCGACGCTGGGTGTATCGTTGAAGCGGAGGCACATCTGG